>CALZDK010000005.1 GCA_945637645.1 uncultured Prevotella sp. | reverse complement strand
AGTCAGATAAACAACATTAAGAACGGCATCGACTGGACATCTCCTGAGGGTGTGGTGATTCCGGCATCAAGACTGACGACTCCTGCAGACAAGGCGCGTTCTTATGCATACTGCAGCGACACGACATTCAAGCCTGAGATAGTGACTATGCTCGAAGGTGTGGACACTATCTACCATGAGTGTACCTACGCTGACGAGGACAAGCCCCGCGCAAGAAAACACTACCACTCCACCGCTTCGGAAGCAGCACAAATAGCAAGTTCGGCAAAGGCAGGAAAACTGATTCTCGGACACTTCTCCGCCCGCTATAACAACGAGATGACAATGCTTGAACAAGCACGCAAGATTTTCCCAAACACGTTGCTCGCAAGCGAGGGAAGCACTATAGAACTATGAAAAATGCCTTTTTCTTAGGAAAAACAGAAGAAAATGCCACTTGAAACGAATTTTGTTTGAAAAAAGTTTGGTGGTTGACGAATTTTGAGCTATCTTTGCAAAAATAAAACATAGTATCATACAAAATAACGACATGAGAAGCTATCTTTACACCATAATGTTGACAGCTGGACTCGCTGCTATGTTGCCCAAAACGGCAAACGCATCTGTAAACCAACCGCTGATGACCACTGCTGCAGACGACACCAAGGTGACGATGACTGTGGCACAATCCACGGTGGTGGTAGAGGGTGCCATGGGATATACTCTCGAAGTGGTGTCCATTACAGGTCGTCCTGTGATGAAAGTGAAGATAGAGAGCCCATCGCAACGTATTGACCTAAATATCCCAAAAGGTTGCTATATTCTGAAAATCGATAAGGTAGTCAGGAAAGTTTCCATCTCTTGATGAAAGCAGAATCCAAAAGAAAGAAAGTATCTACAACGCTGTCCATGGGCATTGCTATGGCAATGGCTGTTTTGTGCTCATTGTCGTGCTCCTCAACTCAAGGAAATCCCTACAAAAACATGACAATGGAGGCTTTCGCGCCATTTCAGAACGAGAAGTACAAGTTTGAATTTGAGAATATCAACCAACATCTTAAGATTTTGGCAAAACACGATAACGACTCCACCCAAACAGACAAAAAGACCCGAAGTCTCTATAAAAGCGGCAATAGGCTTGTGTGGATAGATCGTAACGGCATAGACTGGCGTGCGGATACTCTTTTGAACTACCTCCACACAGTAAGCGAGATTGGATTCTCCGAGGACGCTTTCTTTGTGAGTCAGATAGAAAACGACATTACGCGAATGAGAAATCTTGATTTCGAGGGTGAGGGAAACGATATAAACCGACTTACCGCAAGAATAGAATACAGACTAACAAAGGCTTATCTGAGGTATTGCACAGGACAGCAGTTCGGGTTTATAAATCCATACGCAGCGCTGAATACCCTTGATCCTGCCAACGACGACACGGCTGCGGTAGTAAAGGAATACAAGCAACTTTTTGACATACCAATAAGCCGCCCCGACAACAGCTTCTACGAGAGAGCAATAGACATGGCAAGGACAGACAGCATCGGAAGTTTCCTGCGATCAGTACAACCACAAGACCCATCACTCGCAGAACTAACAAGCCTGCTTAAACTTGCTCCAAACAAAAGGAAATGGTGGCTTCTGATGTGCAACATGGAACGCCATCGCTGGAGAAGAACTTTCAGACCAGAACAACCCACGGAAAGGAAGATAATTGTTAACATTCCTTCATTCATGCTGTATGCCTTTGGAGAAGACTCGGTGATGACAATGAAGATAGGCTGTGGGGCGACAAAGACAAAAACACCGCTACTTACAAGCGAAATCAACAGAATGGACATTAATCCGCTATGGAACATTCCGATGAGCATAGTACGCAAGGATGTGGCGGCACATGCGGGAAACGCGCACTATTTCGCAAGTCACAGATATTTCATTGTGGAAAGGGAAACAGGAAATACAATGGATCCTCAGAGGGTGACGGCGGAGATGCTGAAAAGCGGGAAATACCGTGTGTCGCAGGAAGGAGGTGAAGGCAACTCCCTCGGACGCATAGTGTTCAGGTTCGACAACAAGTTCTCCGTATATCTTCACGACACATCGAGCCGACGTTTCTTCGACCAGTCGGTGCGAAGTGTGTCGCACGGCTGCATAAGGGTGGAACGTCCGTTCGACCTGGCTAAGTATCTCTTGGGAAACGATGCTGACAGCTGGACACTCGACAAGATAAGAATATCAATGGACATAGAGCCTGAGACAGAAAAGGGGCTACGATATGTGAGCGACACAACAAGAACTCGAAAACTCACCAACTCAAAAAGTATAAGCCCAAAGGTACCACTATATATTGTTTATCAGACGCTATTCAAAACTCCCGAAGGAAAATGGGAGGAGTATGGCGACATTTACGGCTATGATCGGGTGATGCGCCGACATCTTGAACCTTTTGTGGGAAAGCAACACAGACGTACGAAATAGGGATGTGAAATGGCTGATTTCGACGAGAAAGAGATAAGCATACGACTGACAGATCCGGCAACGCGTAGAGAAGCGTTTGCCATGTTGGTGAGCCAATACAGCGAACAACTGTACTGGCACATAAGACGAATGGTGCTTACACACGAAGATGCCGACGACGTACTGCAAAACGTTTTTATGAAAGCATGGAAGAGTTTGGACTCCTTCAGGAGCGACTCTAAACCCTACACTTGGCTCTACCGCATTGCGGTAAACGAGAGCATAGATTTCATACGCCACAAAAACGCAGCTGGAATGTTGAGCACCGACGAGGATAGCACTACCGGAGTGGCTGCACAGTTACTTGCCGACGAGTATTTCGACGGCGACGAAATACAAGCAATGCTTCAGGAAGCCATAACATCACTGCCTGAGAAACAACGGGCAATATTCAACATGCGCTATTTCGACGAAATGAAATACACCGATATGAGCGAGATTCTCGGAACGTCAGTTGGTGCGCTGAAGGCTTCATACCATATTGCGGTGAAAAAGATTTCAGAATATTTTAAGCAACTCGATTAAACCTTATATATTATTATTCGTCAATAAGAAAAAGAGGAAATAACGATGAGGGACATTGAAGACATCATAAAAGAGAAAAACGGACACGAAAATCCATTTCGCGTTCCCGAAGGCTATTTCAACGACCTGACGAGCAGGATTATGGAGCAATTACCAGCCGACGAGCCTGTCGTAGGGGAAACCGTAGGCAAGCCTGCCCTAAAAGTGGCACGAAGGAGACAGCTATGGAAACCGTTGGTAGCTTGTGCGGCGAGTGTTGCGGCAGTGGTTTTCTCTGTTGCAATAATAATGAACGACGGCAGTGAGGAAGCGGCAGCCATGGCAAACGAACAGACGGAAAGCAACTCTGCACACGACCAGTTCGTTGACGAGGTTGCCGACTACGCCATGATGGACAATGCCGACATCATAGCTTGCCTCAACGATGAATAAGGACAAAAAAGTTTGAGTATGAGAAGACTAATTACAATATTGGTTTTGCTGGCAGCTATTTCCCTTAATGGACTCGCCCAGTACAAGAACGACGGACAAAGGTTTTCAAAGGAAGAATTTGTACGCCAGTTAGAGCAATATGTGGCTCATGAAGCCCAACTTACGAGCAAGGAACAGGCGGAGTTCTTTCCCATTTTCAGAGAAATGCACCTAAAAATGCGTAAGGTGTTTGACGCGATGAAGAAAATCGACAGCACATGTCCCTCCAACGACAAGGCCTGTGCCAACGCCATAAGGCAGAAAGACAAAATGGACATTGAGCTGAAACGCATACAGCAACAATACCACAACAAATTTCTCGACATCCTTCCAGCATGCAAGGTGATGAAAGCCATCAAAGCGGAAGACAAGTTCCACCGTAACATGCTGAAGCGATGGAGTAAGGTGAACAGGAAGAAATAAGGTGGGGATTATATTCCCACAATAAACTAACGTTTACGGAGTTTTTTCAGTTCACGCAGCCGGTCTATTGCCTTGCTGCGTGTTTTTGTTATTTGGTATTTATACACACCGCAAGCTATGAAGAAATATACAATGGCCTGAATCCATAGCGCACAATATTCGTTCACCACATCGGAAAGATCTGCGCCCATGGAGTTGATTCGAACGAACGAACGTATTCCAAAAGTGGAAGGGAAAAGCCACGAGATACATTCCCAAAAGGCAGGAATATTGCTTTGAGGCCAAGACACTCCGGAAACGAAAAGCAACGGCACCGACATGAAGACCACTAACAAGATGACATTCTCCCTATAGCGTACCATGCATGAAACTGTGATGCCAAAGAATATGCAGGCAAGGATATAGGGAAGCATAACGCCCAAAAGCGACGAGGCACTGGGCAGCGACACGAAACTGAAAAACTTGGGGACAACAAGAGTGAGATATGCCGCCAAGACGGAATAAATCATGAAATAGCAAATCGACTTTCCCAAGACTATGCGGTAGAAGCCCTGATAGCAACGCGAAAAAGGCACGAGCTCTCTAAACTTGTTGTTCTCGCGGGCAGTACCAGCTGAGAGTCCAATACCAAGCACAAGTGTCTGCTGGATGATGAGCATAAGCACACCGGGAATAATAAACGAGCCATAGCCTGACGTGGGATTGAACATAGCCACCTCCTCAATGTCGATAGGTCTTACTGTTATCTCGTCCTCGAGATCGGTGGTGTTGCCCGATAGCTTCACTTGTATTTCCGCACCCATCTTGAACGAAACATTTGATGCAGTTTGATAAATAGCCTTATATGCAAGCATAAGGCTCATGTCGCAATACACCGCCACTGAGGTCTGTTGTATCCTGTTGATGCGGGAGCCGAAATCGGAAGGAAGTACATAGACACCGAAAGCATCGCCATGGGCCATGATACGTCTCGCCTCATCAATGCTTTCCGCACGATAAGCCACACGGACATCGGGCGAGGCATCGGCAAGGCGTATAAACTTGCGGCTCTCAGAGGTGTTCGACTGGTCGACCACAACGACAGGTACTTCACGGACTACCTCGTTGTTGTAAATCCACGAGTAGAGCAAGGGATAAGCCAAGGGTACGAGGATGAAGAAAATAAGTACGCCCTCGTCGCGCACCACGTTTCTCATCTCATCACGCCATATCTGGCAGATGTCCTTTAATCCTTGTCTTATAGTATTGATAAACCTCATGTTCTTATGGAATATATTCGTAGTTTTTCATTGCGTTGTGCAATTTCGGGAGTATAAGTATAGGAAGTGTGGCAAAAACCACAAGCGCTACAACATGCCACCATATATCGGATATCGGATAGTCGTTGAAGATGGATGTCTGATAGATAACGAAGTAGTGCCTAAGCGGGAAGAGCCATGACAGAGCCTGCAAGGCAGAATCCATTGCAATGATAGGGAATGCTGTTCCCACCATGGAAAAACTCAGCACAGCCCAAAGCGAGCAAACACTCATCGACATACGCATAGAGGGCATAATCCCAAATGCAAAAAGTCCGAATCCCTCTGCAGATAGCACCATGAGCAAACCTGTAAAGAGCAGTATGCCCCACCCTCCCGGACAAGGGAAATGGAGGAAGCCATACACATATATCATATATGAATACATTATTGTTAGGCTTATGAGCGTTTGAGGCAGCATCTTTCCTGTCACAGCAACCACTATGTTGTCGCCTGCTGTACTTAGCCATTCATGAGCACGGTTGAATTTCAGTTCCGTTCCGACTGAGTAGGCAGTTACGAGAAACATAAACAACATCATCACACCAGGTATAAGCATTGTGGAGAGATAAATACTATAGTTGGTGTAGGGATTGGAAATCTGATGAAGGTCAACCGTTATGGGTTGGAGGAAGGTCAGTGCCTGACTCTCAGTGGCACCCTTTGCCAATAGTGTTGCTTGTCCCACAGCAGCGGAACTAAGCATTGACATTGTCTTCATGTCACGGAAAACGAGGGCGCCGGCAGTCATCGTCGTCATGGTGTAATAGAAAGAAATCTTAGGTTTTCTACTTGCCAACAGGTCAGATGCCATACCCTCTGGAATATAGAAAAAGCCATAAATCTCACCACGTTGGACCGCCTTCCGCGCTTTCTCCACGCTCTCGTAATATGCCACGACATGGCTCGTCTGAAACGCGTCGAGCCTACGGCAGATATTTCGTGAGACAACAGAACGGTCAAGATCCACAACGCCTATGGGCAGATCGGTTGGTTGTCCCTCGTCCATAAGTGTGGTGAAGAAGACAGTGACCAAGACGGGGAAAACGACAAGACACACTAAATACATTGCGTTATGCCTCATCAAGTCACATTCGCGCCGCATAGTGGCAAGCAGGTTTCCCATTACGGAAGAGAGACGTTTGTTTCTCATGGCTTCTTTATGACGAGTGACATTCCAGGCCGCAGACCTTCGAGTTTCACCGTTGGACGAGCCTTTATCTCAAATGTCTTCAAATCATACTGTCCAGTTGCCTTGGTAGCTTTCCATACGGCATAGCTTCCCTGATCCTTCATATAATAGACCTTCATCTCTATGTCCTTATTGAAAGCAGGTACATAAGCGGTAAATGTCTTGCCGACAGTCATGCCGCCAAGTTGGTCCTCACGCACATTGAAAGCGCCCCAGACATCATTCATCACAGCAATGCTCATTATTGGCGCTCCTGTGCCGACTAATTCGCCAACCTTTGGATACACTTCGCTCACCTCACCCTCCATCTGGGCTATCTGTACAGTCTCATTCATATATGAGCTTACCTCCGCTACAGCACCTTTTGCACGGTTCACTTGTGCTGCAGCCGCAAGTTTCTCTTCTCGTCGGGCACCGTTTCTGGCCATGTCGTACTGGCTTTGCGCCGCCTTCACCTGGGCTTCCATAGCCTTGTATGTAGCATATGCCTCGTCGCGTTTCTGCTCACTCATAACCCCCTCGTCGAAAAGGCGCTGCACCCTGTTGTATGATTTCTCTGCAATCTCAAGCCCTGCCTTTGTCTGCTGCAAGACCTCGAAAGCTCCACGGATTTGCTCCTGTCGTGCTCCGTTGCGTGCCATCTCGCTCATGGCTGAAGCCGCATCCTCTGCACCTTGAGCCTGCGACATCTTGGCTCTCACCTCAGGAGCATCAAGAATGGCAAGCGTGTCGCCAACCTTAACGTAGTCGCCTTCCTTGAAACGTAATTCAAGAATACGCCCCGGCACCTTGCTCGACACCCTATATTCTGTCACTTCAACTTGCCCTTGTATGGTGTCGTCTTTCTGTCCAAGAGTGAAAAAGCCGATGATTGCCACCACTGCCACTACGGCAGTGAATCCTATCACCGCAAGGATGATGCTGTTATGTTGCGCTTTCTTTGTCATAATCTTATTCCTGTAATGTGCCAAGGGCCTTGCGGAGAGCCACATGACTGAGTTTAACATCTATTTCCGCGTCTATGCGTTGCGACTGTGCCTGAAGCCACGCTGTTTGTGCCTCCATGACATCAGTGGACTCCATCACTCCCTCACGGAATCC
This sequence comes from uncultured Prevotella sp., assembly GCA_945637645.1. Lineage (GTDB taxonomy): Bacteria > Bacteroidota > Bacteroidia > Bacteroidales > Bacteroidaceae > Prevotella. Next base: position 15,036 of record CALZDK010000005.1, on the reverse strand, counting down.
CACATTGGCACAACGCAGGTTTTCCTCTGCTTTCTTTGTATTGGAAAGAGCCATCTGCAGGCGTTTGTATGCCTCGTCAACCTTATACTGGTTCTGGCTCACCTGAAGTTCCATCTTCTCACGTGCGTCGTTAAGTTCGAGAGTGGCTATAGTTGTGGCATTCTTTGAAGCCTTTACCTTATAAGCCACATCACCCCAGTTCCATACTGGAACACTGACAATAACGCCGACGTTCCAAAGACCTGCAAATTTCTTTTCAAAACTGTTCGTCACATTTGGATTACTTACTGTATATCCACCTGCAAGTGCCACTTTCGGAAGGTTTCCGGCCTTCAACAAGTTTGTGGTCTGACGACTCATATCCACAGTGTTTTGCAACACCTTTAGCTCAGGACGAGCACTCACATCCTTGTTCTTCCAATCGCTCTGCTGTGTTTCTACAAGCATATCAGCCTCTGCATCCTCCACATCCACTTCGTTGTCGGTGGGCAGTCCGCATAGCTGGCAAAGAAGCATTTTTGAAAGGGCCAAACCATTTTCTACCTGAGTTAGCGACATCTCTGCCTCATTCACCTTTACTCCCACCTTCAGACCATCTGCTCTCGTGGCAACTCCTTCTCGAATCATCTTTTTTACGTCGTTGTCGAGCTTCCTCACCAGTTCGAGGAAACTTTCTGCCAATTCCTTCTTGTGTTTCAGAGAGACGACAGTCCAATAGGCATGGTCGATATTATAAAGTGTTAGCTGTCGTTGGGCCTCGGCTGTATTCCCCGCCATAAGCTCTGCTATGTCAGCCATCTTGTTCATTGCAATGATACTTCCACCCATAAACAGCGGCTGTGTCAGCTGCACCGTGGCTGCAAACATGTTACGAGTGTCAGTATGGAGAGCATCTACAAGTCCCTGCCCGGTAGCATTGAGCATGTTGGTAAGGGCTCCAACCGACTGCTGCGAGAGCATTTGCCCCAATTCTGGCACTATCTGACCTGCCGCAGACATCGTGGTTGTACCGAGATTACCAAGCTCTTGTTTTTGTTCGTTGCTAAGAAGTGAGAATTCCTTGCTTGTGTACATATAGCCACCGAAAGCGTTGATGCGGGGCAGATATTTGGTGCGTGCAGACCTACGCATGTTGTGCGCCATATCCTGCTTCACTCTTGCCACCCCCATCTGTTTGTTGTTTCGCAAAGCCATTTGCCTGCAACTGTCGAGGCTCAGTATCTTTTGTGCCCCAACAGGCAGTGCCGAAAGACATGCCGCTACAACCGATGGAAATAAATACTTCCTGCTGATCATTTGCTGTTTTCTGTTAATCTTTATTCCTCTTTATTTGAATGAGAATGATTTTGAGCCTATCATATTGCCGTCGGCAAAGACACTCACGATATAAGAGCCTGCCTCAAGGAATTCAGACACTTGCCTGTATGTGGCGAGTGTAATTGCCTCACCGGAGTATTCCACAGACTTCTTCATGGAGCACTCAATATTACGGTTCTCATACTGGAACGTTCCTCCACCTCCAAGGACTCCACCGCTTGGAGTGGTGATGCGGACATAGAATGTACGGACACCATTAGATGCGGTAACATTCTTTGCGACAGTGAAATCCACCTCGATACTCTTACAATCCTTTATCTTCTTTGCCACCTTGCCGTTTTTTTTCTTTGGTATCATGCTGATACCTGTAGCGTCGAGCTGTGCAGCAATGGCGACTTTCTGCGAGAGCGATGCACGCTCGCTATTAAGTCCCTCTATTTGTCTTGTTGCTTCGGCATACTGTCCCTTCACTCGGTTGTTTTCTGCCGTGAGATTCTCGTTCAGTCTGTTGAGTGAGTCTATCTCAAGGACGTAGGTGCGGAGCACTGCTCTTACAGTGGCCAACTCCTTCTTCAGTCTTGCTATTTCACGTGCGTCGGAAGCCTTCACCTGTTTCAGTTCCTCAAGCAGTTGCTGTGTGCGCATCTGCTCCTGTGTGAGTTGTGCCACAATAGAGTCGTTGTTGATCTGGGTCTTCATCTCACTGTACTGTCTGGCAAACTGCTCATATTCGTTCTCCATCTCCTTTTTGTCGAGATTGGCAAGTTCCTGCATTTCCTGATTGGCTTTTTGTTGTTTCGACAAGTTGAAAGCCAAATATGCTACACCAGCCACAAGCAGGACTATTACTGCGAGAAGTGGCAAAACAATCTTTTTATTCATTCTTTTTTATATTGTGCGATTTCTTAACGTTAATAATTCGCTGCAAATTTAGGCATTTTATTTCATAATGAAGCCCAAAGATTGCAATTATAAAACTAAACAATATTAATTTTAAGAGAAATTCGGAAATTTGGAACAATTTTCACCTGATTCCTCTCTCATTAAGTGCTTTAGTATATTTTGCCGCATTCCTGAGATGCTCCTGATATGTGACGGCGAAATTGTGTGTGCCGGAGAAATCCTCTTTTGCACACATATACATGTAATCATGGTCTACATGATTGAGCACTGCGTCTATTCCTGCCACGGAGGCTATCTTAATCGGACCCGGCGGAAGTCCGATATTCTTGTATGTGTTATAGGGACTATCAATACTCAGAAGTTTGTTGTAGATGCGGCGCAAGGCGAAGTCCTTGTGGGCAAACTTTATGGTTGGATCTGCCTGTAAAGGCATATTGGTCTTCAGGCGGTTGTAATACATTCCAGCAATCATTGGTTTCTCGCCGTTGTTAGCTGTTTCCTCGTCAATAATGCTTGCCATGGTTGCCACCTCATTGGGGGTAAGCCCCATTGCCTCTGCCTTTTGCTTTCTTCCGTTGTTCCAAAAGTGGTTATGACTTTTCACCATCTTGTCCATAAGCTTTTCAAGACTGATATTCCAATACACCTCATAAGTGTCAGGAATGAATAATGCCATGATAGTTGCTGTGTCATAGCCATATTTTGCACAGAAAGCGGAGTCGGCAAAGGAGTCGGCTGTCTCCGTGCTGTCAAGCATGAGTTTATGAGCCAAGGCTCCGGCAAGTCGTTCCGTAGTTCTTGATTCTGGTATGGTAAGGTTTATCGGGCTCTGCATTCCGTTTTTTATCCTTCTGAAAAGTGTGAAGGTACTCATGCCTGCTTCCACTGCATAACGACCTGTGCGGACTTTATCGCCATCATACCCCCAGTGTCTTGACAACGTGCTGAATCCTGTCAGGGAATGTGGCTTTCCGATATTCTGCAACTTAACCACTACAGAGTCTCTCGTATCGTCTTCGTCGATATATACATATACCGTTTCCGTCTTCTTTGAGAAGGTGGAGAAGAAGAAATAGTAGAGCAGTATGGCAATAACAGCCACCAGTACTGCTGCTCCATAAACGTAAACCTTGGGTCTTAGTTTTTTCATCTCTGATCTGTGTTTTATTTTTTCTGTGCAAAGGTAGTACAAGATAATTGAAGAACAAAACAAATTTCAAAAAACTTTGTGTATAGATATTAAAAACCCCTTGTTTAGGCTGGCTAAACAAGGGGATTATGGGTCATAAACAAGTTGTTTTACAAGTTGAGCGATTTCTTCACTGCCTCAATCTTGGCATTTGCATCAGCTACACATCGGTCGTAGTCAGCAGCACTCTTCATGCTGTCGTCCTTAACCTCGATGTAGAACTTAATCTTTGGTTCTGTTCCTGAAGGACGAACACTCACCTTTGTGCCGTCTGCGCAGAAATACTGTAGCACGTTGCTTGTCGTTGGCATGTCGAGAGGCTTTGTGCCCTCTGCTGTGGTAATCTCCAGCGACTGGAAATCTTTCCAAACTGTTATAGGGCTTCCGGCAAGTTCCTTTGGAGGATTAGCGCGGAAGTTGGCGAGCATCTGTTTGATTTCGTCGGCACCCGACTTTCCTGGCTTCACTACGTTTACTGTGAACTCGCGTGAGAAACCGTAGTCAACATAGATGTCCATAAGCAGGTCGTAGAGTGTACGTCCGTTGTCCTTTGCCCATGCTGCAATCTCACAGATGAGGCAGATAGAAGCAGGAGCGTCCTTGTCACGCACTTTGTCGTAAGGCAGATAACCGAACGACTCCTCGCCGCCGCCGATATACTTCTGCTTGCCCTCAGAAATGGCAATCTCCCTGGCAATCCACTTGAAACCAGTGTAACAGTCACGTATCTCAACATTGTTGCGCTCAGCTATCTTAGCTATCACCTCTGTTGTTACGATAGTCTTCACCATGAAGTCAGATGGATTAAGCTTGCCAAGCTTCTTCTTGTTTTCGATAATATAGTAAGAGAGCATCATGGCAGTCTGGTTACCATTAATGATAATCCACTCTCCCTTGTTATCGCGGCAAACGATGGCCAGACGGTCAGCATCAGGGTCGGATGCTATCACGAGGTCTGCATTAAGTTTCGTGCCGAGTTTCATACCTAATGTCATTGCCTCAGCGTTCTCTGGGTTTGGAGAAACAACGGTTGGGAAGTTGCCGTCAATTACCATCTGCTCTGGAACAACATGTATGTTCTGGAATCCCCATGAGCGGAGACACAAAGGAACGATAACTCTACCTGTGCCGTGCATTGGTGAATAAACGATGTTGAGGTCTTTCTGGCGATTAATGACATCCTGGTCAACCATTGCCTCCTTCACTGCCTCTACATAGTCCCAATCCATCTCTCCGCCGATGATTTCGATGAGTTCTTTATTACCATCGAACTTCACGTCATCGATAGTCACCTTGTTCACCTCGTCAATGATCCCCTTGTCGTGTGGGGCGAGCACCTGTGCGCCATCTTCCCAATAAGCTTTGTAGCCGTTGTATTCACGTGGGTTGTGGCTTGCGGTAACGTTAACACCCGCCTGGCAGTTGAGCTGGCGTATTGCGAAGGAAATCTCCGGTGTAGGTCTAAGGCTCTCGAAGAGATAAGCCTTGATGCCGTTTGCAGAGAATATGTCGGCAACTGTCTCTGCGAACATACGTCCGTTGTTGCGGCAGTCATGACCTACGACCACAGCGAGGTCTGTCTTGCCAGGATAAGCCTTCAAGAGATAGTTGGCAAAGCCCTGTGTCGCCATGCCAACGATATATTTGTTCATGCGGTTTGTACCCGCACCCATAATACCACGCAGACCACCTGTACCAAACTCAAGATTCTGGTAGAAGGCGTCGATAAGGTCGGTTTTGTCTTCATTGTCAAGCATTTCCTGTACTTGCTTGCGTGTTTCCTCGTCAAAGGCAGGAGACAGCCACTGTTGTGCTTTAGCCTCGCACTGGGCGATAAGTTGAGAATTGTTTTCCATATAAACGTATGTTTTAAGTTTTTGATAATCACTATTTGCACCACAAAGGTAACAATTTATCCTGGAAAAAGAACATTCTGCGACGTTAATAAATCCTAAACATTGAAATTATGGTTTTTCGTTACCTAAGATTTTGTCTATGTCGTCAAATTGCTTGCCCATATTTAGGTTCAGATATACCCTATATAGTGCCGGAGCCCACTTTTTCTTCTCGTCGGGCGCAAGTTCACGGTACTTTTCCAAATATGGCATCGCCTCTTTGTATAGAGTCTTAATTTTTGCCTTGTCCTGCCGTTTTCCCGTTTTGTCCAGACTTACTATCTTGTTGAGGTAAGCCATTCCCACATTGTAGTATGGCTCGGCTATAGAATCGTTGAGTTCTATGATACGCCTCGTCACCTCTATACAATCGTCGTTTTTTCCCAGCGAAAGCAGCAAGTTTGACTTGGCATAGAGGAAAAGAATGTTTTCCGGAGCAATGGCAAGAGCGGTGTCGCATAGCTCTTGTGCTTTCTCCAGTTCTCCATTGGCATTGTATAGGTCGATGAGATGGGGGAAATAGAACGAGAAAAGGGGGAAGATGTCAAATCCACGCCTAAGTGTCGCCTCATATTTTTCCATTTCTCCCGTCTTGTTGTAAGCCATTGCCTCATACATCAACAGGAAACGCAGTTTAGATGTATCGGCTTCAGCCATTTCCGCATGCCTCAGCACCAGCGCCGCACTGTCGAGCCTCGATGCAGCGAATGTTGCCCAATATGCAGCCTCCGCCAACTTTTTGTCTGTCGTCAGGTAGTTGTAGCTCTCAAACATCGGGTGACTTGCACAATTTATATATGTGTCAAACATGGAGAAGGCGTTTTCATCGTTACCTTTCCTTATATGAAACATTCCGCCGAAGAATAGGTTGGGGCGGCACTTGTTGAGCATTTCTGCATTCTTTGTGCGATATTTCGTCCTCACCCTACCCTTCTCGTCTGGTAGTGCGTCGATGCTGTCGAGCGTTTCCGCCACGTCAAACATTTTCTTTGTCAGCGCAAAGAGCGCGGTGGTGTCATACTTTTGCTTTAAATATAGTTTTTCGTTGCCTTCTGCATATTGTTTCTCTATCGACTGGAGCAGATAGAAATGCACACGCGGGTCCTCGCGGCTGGCAGAGTCTTTCTCCATCACTCCACGCAGCAACTTCTCCGCCTTGTCCAAGTCCTTGCCACTCTTAATATAAGACCGCGCTTGAGAAATCTCTTTGCGCTGAGCTCTCAAGCACGGTATTATTGTCAATAAGAGAAGCGTTATCGCGATAAGCTTCCTGATCATCTATTAGTAACCTCCTCCGATAATTTTCTCTATTTCGGCAGCCTTCTCTGCATCGCCAAGACCGTAGTAAACCTGATAGAGTGTGTATGCCCAGTTTACTTTCTCGCGGTTAGGATCAGCTTCCTTAATCTTCTCAAGGTGAGTCTTTGCCTCTGTATATATTGCCTTCACCTTCTCTGCGTCAGCAGCGCTCAGACGACCTGTAGCTCCTGAGAGCTGGTCCTTCATTGCTGTTGCCTGAAGCACGAGGCTTGCACCAAGGTTATACTCAACTTCAATGAAGCTTGGGTCAACCTCAAAAGACTTCTTGAACGAAGCCACTGCCTCAGCATACTTCTGCTGGTTCATCTGTGCCTCACCGAGGAATGCCCATACATACTTGTCGTTAGGCACCTTCTTTACTTCCTCAGCACACCAAGCCTCTTTCTCTGCAAGGCGGCCAGGGTAAGAGAGATACTCGTTGATGGCAAAGAGAATCTGAGTCTCGTTCTGGTCCTTTGCACGTAGTTCCTTCAGCTTGTTGAAGTAAGCTACGGAGTCCTCCTTGGTCTTGCAGGTTTCCTTTTGTGAAGAGAACAGGATGTTAAGAGCCTCAGACTTTGTCTTGGCATCGTTGAGGGCTATTGTTGCATATTTTACGGCACTATCATAGTTCTTGCTGAGGTATCCTGCCAGGGCAGCATAGTCGGCAATGAGATAGTATGTGCTGTCCTTGGCTATCTTGCCTTCAAACATAGGAGCGTCTGCACTGCATACAAAAACTCCCCAAGCATCAAGGGCCTTGCCATATTCCTTGGCGCCATAGTAGTAGCTACCAGCATCGATAAGTGTATTGCGAACGGCAGAAAGGCGAGAAGCATTCTTTGAACGGAACTTTGGCTTCACCTTTCCCTTCTCGTTTGGCTGCATGTCAAACTCGTCGCACTTGAAAGCAGCCTTGAACGACTCAATCACTCCGTTGTACATGCCAATGGTGTCGATAGGAGTCTTCTCGGTCTTGAACTGGTTCTGCACCATCTGCTCGTAGGCATTAGAGTAGAACTGATACTGAATGTCGCTCAATGCTCCCCATGCTGCGGCTTTGTTTGTCGTCTGATCGGAAGTCAATGCAGGAGTGATAATCTTAACAGCTTGTGCTGGATCCTTCTCCTTCAGTGCTTGCTTCACCAGGTCGTCCTGGGCAAAAGCAGTAGCGGCTGATGCCAAAGCCACTGCCATGAACATAATTTTCTTCATAAGCGTAGTTATTTGAGATTAATATTTTATTCTGTTGTTGCTGGTTCGGGGTTGCCTTGCGTTTCCTCCGATTCTGCAGCTATTTCCTCGTCAGTGGCGCTCAACACCTTGCATACGCTTGCTATGGTGTCGTTCTTCTTCGTGAGGTTGATGAGGCGTACGCCCTGTGTGGCACGGCCCATAACTCTTACGTCGGCAACCTTGAGGCGGATGAGTATTCCGCTCTTGTTGATAATCATAAGGTCGTTCTCGTCGGTGACAACCTTAATGGCAACAAGTCTTCCCGTCTTCTCCGTAATGCTAAGTGTCTTCACACCCTTTCCTCCACGGGCAGTCTTTCGGTAGTCCTCTATGTCGCTTCGCTTGCCGTAGCCGTTTTCGCTCACCACCATGATTGTTTCCTTCTCAGGGTCGCTTACGCAAACCATTCCTACCACCTCGTCGTCACCCTCGTCAAGGCGAATACCACGCACACCCGTCGATACGCGTCCCATGGTGCGCACCTCGTTCTCGTTGAAACGTATGGCACGACCGTTGCGGTTGGCAAGAAGCAACTCGTTGTTGCCGTTTGTCAGACGAACGCCCACCACCTGGTCGCCTTCCATGATGTTGATGGCTATCACACCGTTGGCGCGTGGATGGCTGTATGCCTCAAGGCTTGTCTTCTTTATTATACCGTTCTTGGTGGCGAACACCACGTTGTGCGACTTCACGAACTCCTCGTCGTCGAACTTCTTTATGCGCAGTACGGCGTTGATGGCATCGTCTGCCTCTATGTTGAGGATATTCTGTATAGCACGTCCCTTTGCGTTCTTCGCGCCTTCCGGTATCTCGTAGCACTTAAGCCAGTAGCAACGTCCTTTCTGTGTGAAGAAGAGTAGCGTGTTATGCATTGTGGCGGGATAGATGTATTCGGTGAAGTCCTGGTCGCGTGTCTGTGCTCCCTTGCTTCCCACTCCACCACGGCTCTGCTGGTGGAACTCGCTGAGTGCAGTACGTTTGATGTAGCCAAGGTGGCTGATGGTAATCACCACTGGGTCGTCTGGATAGAAGTCTTCTGCGTTGAACTCCTCACTCGAGTATTTTATCTCGGTGCGGCGCTCGTCGCCGTATTTCTCCTTCACCTCCTGCAGCTCGTCCTTCATCACCTTCTTGCAGAGTTCAGGGTCGTCGAGAATCTGCTGCAGATATGCTATCAGTTTCTCCAGTTCCTCATACTCGTTGTGCAACTGGTCCATTTGCAGGCCTGTCAGCTGGCGCAGACGCATATCTACGATAGCCCTTGCCTGAACCTCGTCGAAGTTGAATCGTTTCTCCAGGTTCTCTATAGCCTCTTGTGGTGTCTTCGATGCACGGATGATGTGAACCACCTCATCTATATTGTCGCAAGCCACGATGAGGGCTTCCAGTATGTGTGCTCTGTCCTGTGCCTTCTTCAGGTCAAACTTTGTGCGGCGGATAGTAACATCGTGACGGTGGTCGACGAAATGCTTCACGCACTCTTTCAGCGAGAGAAGCTTTGGTCTGCCGTGTACCAACGCGATGCAATTCACTGAGAATGAACTTTGTAGGGCGGTCATCTTGAAGAGTTTGTTCAGGATGACGTTTGCGTTGGCGTCGCGCTTAACGTCAACTACTATACGCATACCCTGACGTCCTGACTCGTCGTTGACATTGCTGATGCCTTCTATCTTCTTCTCGTTGGCAAGGTCGGCGATATACTTCACGAGGTCGGCTTTGTTCACGCCGTAAGGTATCTCCGTAACCACAATTTTGTCGTGTGTGTCGCCTGTTTCTATCTCAGCCTTTGCACGCATCACGATGCGTCCTCTTCCAGTCTCGTAGGCATCCCTTACTCCCTGTATTCCGTAGATATACGCTCCGGTGGGGAAGTCAGGAGCCTTTATGTACTCCATCAGCCCGTCGGTATCGATGTCGTTGTTGTCTATGTAGGCACAGCAACCGTCAATCACCTCACCGAGGTTGTGTGTCGGTATGTTTGTCGCCATACCCACGGCAATACCGTTTCCGCCGTTCACCAGCAGGTTCGGCACCTTTGTCGGCATCACTGTCGGCTCTGTGAGGGAGTCGTCGAAGTTGCTCGTCATATCGACGGTGTCCTTCTCGAGGTCGTCCATGATGTGCTCTCCCATCTTCGAGAGTCGGCACTCCGTGTAACGCATGGCAGCCGGTGAGTCCCCATCGACAGATCCAAAGTTTCCCTGTCCATCGACGAGTGTGTATCTCATGTTCCATTCCTGTGCCATTCTCACCAAGGCTCCATACACGGAACTGTCGCCGTGAGGGTGATACTTACCGAGCACCTCACCAACGATACGGGCACATTTCTTGTAAGGTTTGTCGCTTGTGTTTCCAACGCCCATCATACCGTAGAGTATTCGGCGATGGACAGGTTTGAAACCGTCGCGCACATCAGGGAGGGCACGAGCCACAATCACCGACATAGAATAGTCGATGTAGGAAGACTTCATCTCCTCCTCGATGTTGATTTTAATGATTCTGTCTTGATCTAATGTCTGATCCATTCGTTTTTATTACTTTTTTATTTCTTTTCTCTTCAGCTCACTGACAAAAGCCTAAAACTCGATTTAAGGCACTTTTCAGCCTCTCTGACGCGTTTTTGCTTTCTAAGAGCCTCCAAAATTACTGCTTTTTTTTGACGTGGCAAAACATTTAAGTAATTTTTAACGAGAAATCAAATACTCTTTGAACTCGGCAAAGCTCTTACCCATTTCCACACTCTGCTTCTCGCCCTTCATGAAGGCCGCCAGACGTTCAGGAATCTCCACCTCGGCACCTATGATGGAGTCAACGGTGTCCTTGAACTTTGCAGGATGTGCTGTCTCACAGAACACGCCTGTCTCGCCTGCCTTCAGCTGCTCGCTCAGGGCACGGTAGCCACAGGCTCCGTGTGGGTCGAGTATGTAGCCGTTGTCGGCATAGCACTGCCTCATTGTCTCGCGTATCATGTCGTCGCTGTAGGTTGCTCCGCTGATGATCGAGGTCACTGCCGAGTGGTCGCCCTTGTAGAGGTCGTAGATACGTGCGAAGTTGCTTGGGTCGCCCACATCCATGGCGTTGGCTATGGTTTGTCGGCTTGCCTTTGGTTCATATTTTCCTGTCTGCAGGTAGTTGTAGAAAATGTCGTTGGCGTTGTTGGCGGCTATGAAACGCTTTATGGGCAATCCCATGCGATGTCCGAACAATGCCGCGGTAATGTTTCCGAAGTTGCCGCTTGGCACGCATACCACCATTTCGTCTGCCTTTCCCAATGCCTTCATACGGGCGTAGGCATTGAAATAGTAGAATGCCTGTGGGAGGAAACGAGCTACGTTTATTGAGTTGGCGGAGGTCAGCTTCATGTGGTTGTTAAGCTCCTCGTCCATAAAGGCGTTTTTCACCAGTGCCTGACAGTCGTCGAACACACCATCCACCTCCACGGCTGTGATGTTCTTGCCAAGCGTAGTGAACTGGCATTCCTGTATCTTACTCACCTTGCCTTTCGGATAGAGTACATAGACATGTATTCCGTCAACGCCAAGGAAACCGTTTGCCACAGCACTGCCTGTGTCTCCGCTTGTGGCAACCAGCACATTCACCTCTTCGTTGCCTTCCTGGCGTATGAAGTATTGCAGAAGGCGTGCCATGAAGCGTGCGCCAACGTCCTTGAACGCCAACGTTGGTCCGTGGAATAGCTCAAGGCTATAGATGTTCTCGGTGACGCGGGCCACAGGACAGTCGAACGACAGTGTGTCATATACAATCTTGCGCAGGTCTTCCTCGTTCACGTCCTCGCCGAAGAAAGCCTGAGCCACGGTGAACGCAATCTCCTGAAACGACAGCTTGTCGATGTTGTCGAAAAACGACTGAGGCAAAGTCTTTATTGTTTCCGGCATGTAAAGCCCGCGGTCGCCCGCAAGTCCCTTGACCACTGCCTCGTGTAACGTGGCCATAGGTGCCTTTCCGTTTGTACTGTAATATCTCATTTTCTTTCTATTTTTCACTACAATGCATAAATTCTTCCATAAACTCCTGCATCTTAAGCAGCCCATAGCCACCACGAACGCAACTTACCTCGTCGTATTCCATCACACTGTCAGGGGCAATGCCAGGGTAGTAGATGAGAAACGGCACTGGCTCTTTCACATGGGTGCGTATCTCCACTGGTGTGGGATGGTCGGGCAAAACGGCAATAGCCACTGGCTCTTCCCAGGTCTTCACCTCATTGTATATAGGTTCCACGATGCGTCGGTCGAGATACTCTATGGTGCGTAGCTTCAGCTGCAGGTCGCCGTCGTGTCCTGCCTCGTCGCTCGCCTCAACGTGTAGGAAAACGAAATCGTCGGTCCTCAACGCCTCTATTGCAGCCTGAGCCTTTCCTTCATAGTTTGTATTGTAAAGCCCTGTGGCACCGTCAACTATCACTATCTTCAATCCAGCGTAGTGTCCGATACCCCTTATCAGGTCAACTGCAGAAATCACCGAGCCTTGTTTCATCTCTGGGAACATCTCCCCGATGGTTTCCATCTTTGGTCGGTAGCCAGGGCTCCAAGGCCAGATGGAGTTTGCCATAGGCTTGCCTTCTGCAGCTCGTTGTTTGTTCAGAGGGTGATTCTCGAGTATCTTCTGCGACTTCAGTATCAAGTCGTTTATCAAGTCGGCTGTCTCCTGTGGAGTCATTCTTCCTTCCTCTTCCCCACCCTCTTCGGGCTTCACCAACAGCGGTTGCCAAGGTTGGTCGGGATGGTCGTGTGGCGGAGAGCAGACAATGTGTTTGTTGCCTCCTTTTATCACGAGCAGATGACGGTATTGTATTCCTGTTATGAATCTCACTCTGTCGTTGCCCAATTTCTCGTCGAGCAGTTTTATCAGCTTGTCTCCATCCTCTGTGGTGAGGTGTCCTCCGTGGTGATTCTTAATTTTCCCGTCGGCAAGTGTTATTATGTTGCAACGTATTGCCATGTCGTCGGGTTGCATCTCATAGCCGATGCTTGCCGCCTCTAACGGACCTCTGCCCTCATACACCTTGTCGAGGTCGTAGCCGAGAATGGCAGTGTTTGCCACCTCGCTGCCTGGGCTGTAGCCGTCTGGCACTGTAACGAGTCTTCCCGTGCGCCCTTTCCTCGCCAACATATCCATATATGGTGTGTCGGCGTGCTGCAGCAGTGTCTTTCCTCCAAGTCTTTCCACTGCATGGTCAGCCATTCCGTCGCCTAATATAATAATGTGTTTCATTTTTCTCGTCAACTAAATTATATGTTCGCAATCGACATTATGTTGGCAAACACTCCGGCTGCAGTCACTCCCGCACCGGCTCCATAGCCCTGTATGAGCATGGGATATTCCTTGTAGCGTTCGGTGGTGAGCAACACAATGTTGTTGGAGCCCTCAAGACCGTAGAAGGGATGGTGCTCACCTACTGCCTCAAGCGACACCTTTGTCTTGCCGTGGTCCATGCTTGCCACAAAACGCCAGCGTTTGTGCTCCTTCTCAAGCAGTTCTCGCTTAGCCTCAAAGTCGGCGTCGAGTTTTGGCAGGTTAGTCCAGAACTCCTCCAAGCTGCCCTCAAACATCTCGTCGGGAACAAAGAGGTGCTTCTCCACGTCTTCCTGCTCCACCTTGTAGCCAGCCTCGCGTGCAAGTATGACAAGTTTTCTCACCACGTCTTTTCCGCTCAGGTCGATGCGTGGGTCAGGCTCGCTGTATCCTTGCTGCTTTGCCCTGCGAACTGTTTCAGAGAATGGTACGTCAGCAGCAATCTCGTTGAATATAAAGTTGAGCGTTCCACTCACAACAGCCTCTATCTTAAGTATCTTATCGCCAGAGTCGCGCAGGTCGTTAATAGTTCCGATAATAGGAAGTCCTGCTCCCACGTTTGTTTCGAAAAGGAATTTCACTCCACGTCTGAGTGCCGTTTCCTTCAGCTTTGCATAGCTGGCATAGTCGCTCGATGCAGCCACCTTGTTGGCAGCCACCACAGAGATGTTGTGCTCAAGGAATGTCTGATACAGACCTGCCACGTCGCCGCTTGCCGTGCAATCCACAAACACACTGTTGAAGATGTTCATGCCTATCACCTCGTCGCGCAAGTGCTCAAGACTGCTTGGAGCGGAGTTCTCAAGAGCCTCACGATAGTTGCCGAGGTCTATTCCGTCGCGTGTGAAAATGGCTTTCTTGCTGCTTGCTATTCCCACCACGTTGAGCTTCAGTCGGCGTGTGCGCATCAGCTCCTCATACTGCGAGTGAATCTGCGATATGAGGTTTCCTCCCACGGTGCCCACACCGCAGATGAATAGGTTCAGCACCTTGTACTCACTCAGGAAGAACGAGTCGTGGAGCACGTTGAGCGACTTGCGGAGGAATTTCGAATCAACCACAAATGAGATGTTCGTTTCCGAAGCGCCCTGGGCACAGGCAATAACCGAGATACCGCTTCGTCCAAGCGTGCCGAACAGTTTTCCCGCAATACCGGGCGTGTGCTTCATATTCTCGCCCACAATGGCTATGGTGGCAAGTCCGCTCTCGGCGTGCATCGGATACATGGCGCCTGTCTCTATCTCCTTTGCAAACTCAAAGTCGAGAACGCGCACTGCCTCGTCGGCATCCTCGTCGCGAACACCAATGGAAGTGGAGTTCTCCGACGATGCCTGCGACACCATGAACACCGAGATACCATGTTCGGCAAGTGCAGTGAATATTCGGCGGTTAACGCCAATCACACCCACCATCGACAAACCAGTCACCGTGATAAGTGTGGTGCCGTTGATGCTCGATATACCCTTGATGGGCTTGCGGTCGTTGTCTATCTTGTCCTTTATTATTGTTCCCGGATCTTCGGGATTGAAAGTGTTTTTCACCTTTATCGGTATGTTCTTCACACACACCGGATATATCGTGGGAGGATAAATCACCTTTGCGCCGAAGTTACACAGCTCCATGGCCTCAACATAACTCAGCTCGTTAATTGTGTAGGCAGTGTGAATGACGCGTGGGTCGGCTGTCATGAAACCGTTCACGTCGGTCCATATCTCAAGCACTTCAGAGTCGAGTGCGGCGGCAATGATGGAAGCGGTATAGTCGCTGCCTCCACGACCGAGGTTTGTCACCTCGCCTGAGAACTTGTCGCTGCTGATAAAGCCTGGCACGATGGTTATCTGTGGCAACTCAGCGAAAGCCTCCCTCACCAAGTGGTTGGTA
>CALZDK010000004.1 GCA_945637645.1 uncultured Prevotella sp. | reverse complement strand
TTGCTTCAAGAGCAAAGAGAAAAAGAATTTTAAAGCTTACTCGCGGCTACTATGGTGCCCGCAAGAATGTTTGGACCGTAGCCAAGAACACCTGGGAGAAGGGTCTCACATACGCTTATCGTGACCGCCGCAACAAGAAGCGCACTTTCCGCGCTCTGTGGATTCAGCGTATCAACGCTGCTGCCCGTTTAGAGGGTATGAACTACTCTGGTCTGATGGGTGCCCTGAGCAAGGCTGGTATCGAGATTAACCGTAAGGTTCTCGCTGACCTCGCCGTTAACAACCCAGAGGCTTTCAAGGCCATCGTTGAGAAGGTAAAGTAAGAAGGAAAAAGGTCTGAGACCTTTGTTTTTCATAGCAAAAAAAGCTGCAATTCGGATGAATGGCAGCTTTTTTTGGCTTTAATGGTGGATAAATGAAAAAAAAAGTGTCACAATGGCTTTTATGTCACAATAATTTTGTATTTTTGCATCATGAAGTTAGACTCAATCATAAGGAAATACGGACGAGAGGTCATGAACAGCCTTAAGGACAGTCATGACGAGGAGAGCGTAAGACACATATTGGAAGCGCAGGGTCATCATGTCGGCGACGACGAGGTGAAGGATATTCTAAGCCTTCTGAACATGCTGAATGGCGGGCTGCGTGAGTTGTCGCTCGACGAGCTTTCGCAGATAACCGGAAGTTGAGGTATGTAATACGATTTTTTCTAACTTTGTATAGTGAGTTTGCCAAAGCAATGAGTATGAAAAGAAACCTGTTTAGAAAAGAGACGCTTGACATGCTGGATAATCCAGGTCAGTTGAACGACTTCATACGTGTCACGACACCACCTTTATATATATTGCTGCTTTCGATGATGATTTGCAGCATAGTGGTTTGTTTCTGGTTGGCTTTCGGTACACTTACCGAACACGTCAAAAGTGTGGCGGTGGTATTCCCCCACGAGACGCCAAACAGGGTGAGTGCAGAATCGGCAGGATCGGTGGAGAAACTTTTTGTGGCAAAAGGAGAAAAGGTGGGCAAAGGCAAGCCGCTGTTGTTGGTAAGATGCAATGACAGGGTTGACACGGTGAAGGCTGAAATTGCAGGCATGGTGATTGACTGCAAGTCGGTTGACTATGTCTTCCGTGACCATGAGACTTTGGCGGAAATTATTCCCGAAAAGAAAAAAAACTTGAATAAAGAGCTGATAACGTATGTGAAATACAAGGACTTACGTGAACTGAAGCCAGGGCAGGAAGTGCAGGTGACACCTGTTGACCTGCACCGTGAGGACTATGGCTACATCTTAGGTCACATCACCAAGGTGGATCCTTTCCCCGTGAGCATTGAAGACGCGCGGAAACAGTCGTCAATAAGAAACTTCGTTGATATGATTTTCCCGTCAGAGACGGCTTACGAAGTGAGGATTGTTGTAGATACAGACAAGGCAGACCCAACAAAGCTGAAATGGTCGAGGACACAGAGCGGCGACATAAGGCTTAGTTCGATGTCGTTCTGCAACGTACAA
Organism: uncultured Prevotella sp.; assembly: GCA_945637645.1. GTDB lineage: Bacteria > Bacteroidota > Bacteroidia > Bacteroidales > Bacteroidaceae > Prevotella. The sequence continues at coordinate 23,300 of CALZDK010000004.1, read as the reverse complement.
ATAATAACAGAGCACAAACCTGTATATAAGATGTTTATAAGGTTTTGAGTTGATAGGAGAGGGTAGCAAATGAGATCCAAGACAGTCAAGAACGTACCGGTTATCATGCAGATGGAGACCGTGGAGTGTGGCGCTGCCGCACTCTCGATGCTGCTTGCCTATTATGGTAAGTGGGTTTCGCTTGAGCAACTGCGTACAGACTGTGGTGTGTCGCGCGATGGTAGCAACGCTCGAAACATCGTCTTGGCTGCAAGAAACTATGGCATGGACGCTCACGGCTGGAGAGCCGATATAGACTCGTTGGAGAAAATGGCTCCCGCCATAATACATTGGAACTTCAACCATTTTGTTGTTTTCAAAGGCTTCAACAAGGGCATGGCCTTCATCAACGACCCTTCATTTGGAAGCATGGCAGTACCAATGCGCGACTTCAGTCGCTCTTATACGGGCATAGCCATCACTGCCGAGCCTGGACCCGATTTTATACCGAGTGGTCATAAGACTTCTATCTTCCATTATATCAAGGAGAACATAAAGGGAGTGTCGGACGCATTTGTATTCACTCTCGTAATGGGAATACTGATGGCGTTCGTAGGAATGCTCTACCCTCTGTTCTCGCAAGTTTTCCTCGACGGAATTATTACGGGCAAGAACGATGAGTGGTCAACGGCCTTCTTCTTAGCCATGGGCGGATTGGTGCTTTTCCATTTTCTCCTTGCGCTGCTCGACAATGTCTATGGACGGCGTTTTGCAGGAAGTATGTCGCTGAAGGGAAATGCAAGGTTTCTTTGGCATGCGTTGAACCTGCCTATAGAATTCTACAGTCAGAGGTATGTGGGCGACATAGTGCAACGACAGTCGTTGAACGAGACAATAACAACAACCCTTGTCATGGTGTTGGCTCCCTACGCCGTAAATGTGTTACTGCTCATATTGTATGTCTTCCTGATGGCAAACTACAGCATACTGCTTACCATAATGGGATTGCTCGTTGTGGCACTGAACATGTATGTCGTGGTCAAAGAGCGTGAGTTGCGAAACAACCTTAGCAGGGCACAGGAGCAGAGCGAGGGACGTTTCTATGGCATCACGATGTCGTGTATCGACAACATAGAGAGCATAAAGGCGGCAGGTGCCGAGCGAAGCTTCTTTGAGTTTTGGGTAGGCAATTTCGCCCGCCGACACAACCAGGGCGTGGCAATGCAGAAGAGACCCTTCCTGCCATACGTCTTCGGTCACCTTGCCAACAGCCTTGTATTGATACTTGGAGCGGCACTGATACTCAACGGAGAGTTCAGCATTGGTATGCTTATGGCTTTTCAGGGATTCATGTCAGAGTTTATGAAGCCTGCCATGGGACTTATGACAGGTTCGACGACAGTGATTGAACTGAGGTCGCAAATGGAGCGCATCGACGACGTGCTTGCCTACCCGTTGCAGAAAAGAAACGAGCCAATGCCGATAGGTGACGACGAGGCGATGCCGGACCAGATGAAACTCAGGGGAGAGTTGGAACTGCGCAATGTGACATTCGGCTATACCCCAACGGCAGATCCGCTGATTACCGACTTTTCGCTGAAACTGCAGCCGGGGCGGAGCGTGGCTATCGTAGGGGCGTCGGGTTGTGGAAAGAGCACGGTGGCGAAGCTCGTTTCCGGACTTTACTCTCCTTGGAGCGGACAGATACTCTTCGACGGTCGCGACATCTCCGAGATAACCCACGACGAGTTTGTCAATTCGGTGGCAGTGATAGACCAAAATGTGGTGCTCTTCAACGATACCATATCGGAGAACCTGAAAATGTGGGACCATTCTGTTGAGGACTTCACTATGACGATGGCTTGCATTGACGCAGGAATACGCGACGACATAATCTCACGTCCACGAGGCTTCAACACCAAATTGGTAAGGGGAGGAGGTAATTTCTCCGGTGGCCAACGACAGAGAATGGAGATAGCCACAGCCCTTGCACGTGAGCCGGTAATTCTCGTTCTTGACGAGGCGACAAGTGCGCTTGACACGGTTATGGAGCGCGAAGTGATGCAGAGCATACGCCAATGTGGCGCATCGATAATAGTAATAGCCCACAGACTGAGTACGGTGCGTGACTGCGACGAAATAATCGTTATGGATAAGGGACACATTGTGCAACGTGGCACGCACGACGAACTGATAGCCCAAGAAGGGCATTACAGGCAACTTATGAATTGTGATGACGATTCGTGGCTTACAGAATAAAGGAAGTTGAAATGTTATTTGACGATCAGATAAACAAAAGGCGTGAGCGCGAGACCGCCTCGTTGCGGGAGGTTTTCGGTGACACCGCCAAGGATATGGGGTTTAATGTTGACCGAGGGTCGATAAAAAACTCTGGCAATCATGTACTCTGCATGCTTCTTGAGTACTTGAGGGTCACTGACTATGTCCTTGACGACGATGGTCTGCTTACCCCCGACGAGCAACTTGAGCGCATTTTGCGGCCTGTAGGAATAATGCAGCATCGAATACAATTTGACGGTAAGTGGTGGCAGACGACTGTTGGTCCGAAGTTGGGGCAGGACAATGAAGGCAACATGCTTCTTTTTCTTCCGGCAAAGTGGCATTTTGGCTATAAGTGTATCGATTCCGAAGGGAATGTACGTCGTGTCAATACCGAACTGATGAAGAATGTGAAGCGTGATGCTTTGGCATTTTATCCGTCATTGCCACCAAAGTCGCTGACTAAAAGGGACTTGTTGAAGTTTGTTGCAAGTGTTTTGCCCACTTCCGCTGTTTTTGCCCTGTTGTTGGCAGCGTTTGTAGTGAGCCTTTTTGGTATGTTCATCCCATTCATCAACAAACAGATATTCAACAACGTAATACCTAACGGAATCCTTTCGGACCTTTACCCTATAGCCGCATTGTTTAGTGGAGTCGTTGTCGGAAGCGCATTGATAGAGGTGATGAGAAACAAGCTTATCTATCGGGCAAAGGACATTTTGCAGATGCACATGCAGACGGCCTTTATGGCGCGAATTTTCACTCTCGACACAGATTTCTTCTGGAAATACTCGTCGGGCGAGATAACAAACCGCGTGTCGTCTATCAGCCGCCTGAATGCCTTTGCCAATGAAGCCATTCGAGGAGCTTTGTTCACTTTGCTCTTTGCCATAGTTTATGTGTTTCAGATAATTGTGTATGCAAAGGAGTTGCTTGTTCCGTCGCTTATTGTGCTCTCGGTGCATACTGTATTGCTCATTGTCTATTTTGTGCAGATGCATAATGAGGAAAAAGAGTTTGCCGACCATAAGTCGGTACTCGATGGTATGGAGTACGACCTATTCTCCGGAATACAGAAAATAAAGCTTACCGGTTCGGAGAAAAGAGCTTTTACAAAATGGCTCGACCTCTATCGCCACTGTGCCCACATAAGCTACAATCCTCCCATCTCTGTTAAGATGATGCCGGCGCTTATAGCCCTTTGCCAAATGGGAAGCATAGCTGTGCTTTACTGGTATGCCGTGGAATATCATGTGGGAGTGTCTGACTTCATCGCTTTCAGCGTTGCCTACGGAATGATAGCCTCGGCACTGTCTTCCATGTCAGCCACCATTCCAGACCTTGCAAAGATAACGCCACTTCTGAAAATAGCTGCGCCAGTGCTGTCCAATGTGCCGGAGCTGCAGCCCGATGCGCCACAGGTTCAGTATCTGAGTGGAAACATTGAGATTAGCGACCTCTCGTTCCGCTATGGTGATGAGAGCAACTGGCTGTTCAGACATTTCAACCTAAAGATTAATGCCGGCGACTATGTGGCAATTGTAGGACCGTCGGGTTGTGGAAAGAGCACGTTGCTACGACTGCTTCTGGGCTTTGAGCATCCGCAGGCAGGCGGTGTGTTCTACGACAACTACGACCTTTCGAAATGCGACAAGACAAGTTTGCGCCGACTGATAGGCACCTGTCTGCAGAACGGAAGCCTTTTCTCCGGCGACATCTTCAGCAACATCACCATCACATCGCCCAACAGTACCATGGACGACGCATGGAGAGCAGCGGAACTGGCTGGCATAGCAGACGACATCAGACAGATGCCAATGCAGATGCAAACGATAGTGAGCGAGGGAAACAACGGTTTCAGTGGAGGCCAGAAACAACGCATTCTCATTGCACGTGCTCTAATTTCCAATCCGTCGATTCTGCTCTTTGACGAGGCGACAAGTGCTCTCGACAACCTTAGTCAGAAACTTGTGGCGGAACATCTTGATAAGCTCGATTGCACCAGAATAGTTGTCGCCCACCGACTTAGCACCATACGAAACTGCAACCGTATTATTGTGCTCGACAAGGGGGCAATAGTGGAGGAAGGAAACTACGAACAGCTGATGCAACGCAAGGGGCTGTTCTACAAGATGGCAAAGAGACAGATCTGATGACACATTATTATATATATAATGACGTGTGAAGTAATGGTGACGAAATTCACCATGACAGCATTAGGGATAAAAGTTAAAAACAACAATAAAAAAGCCTGTAGATATGAACAAGGAAATCGAAATCAAAAACGAGGTGGAGGAACTTGACAAACTTGCCGCTCTCGTTGAAGAGGTGGCTGCCGAACTGAATCTCGATCCAGAGTTGGAGATGAATCTCAATCTCGCTCTCGAGGAAGTGGTGTCTAATGTCATCCTTTATGCCTATCCCAAAGACAAGGTTGGGACGGTGAGCATCTCTGCAGTTTCGCTCAACGATTCGTTGGTGTTCACCATTACCGACAAGGGTAAGGCGTTTGACCCGACAAAGGTTGAGGAAGCTGATGTGACATTGTCGGCGGAGGACAGACAAATAGGTGGTCTTGGAATATACATAGTGAAGAACATTATGGACGAGGTGACCTATCAGCGCGTTGATGTCCAGAATGTACTGACGCTTAAGAAAGTAATAAAATAAAAAAAAAATAATAAACTAATAAGGAGAAAAACAATGGCAGAAATTGTAAGAAATGGGAACGAGGTTCTCATCAAGACAGGTGCCCGTATCGACACCATCAATGCAGGTGATTTTGAACGTGAGATAAATCCTGTAATCACCGAGTCGGGAGTAAACGTAGTTTTCGACTGCTCAGAGCTTGACTATATCAGCAGTAGTGGTCTGCGTGTGATTCTGAAAGCGCAGAAGATGGTTACGGCAAATAAGGGAGAGATGAAACTGACAGGTGTGAAGCCTCAGATAAAGAAGGTCTTCGACATGACTGGTTTCTCAAGATTCCTGAAGATAAACTAAATGAAGAGTTATTTAAGTGAAGAATGAAGAATGAAGAATGTTTTTGAAAACATTCTTCATTTTACATTCAGAAGATATTGTCCGTAACCGTTTTTTGACATTGGTTTGGCAAGCTCGTGCAGTTGTTCGAGTGATATCCAACCGCGCTTGTATGCAATTTCTTCCAGACAAGCCACTTTTAATCCTTGGCGCTTTTCTATCACCTCTATGAAAGTGCTTGCCTCGCTGAGGCTGTCGTGTGTGCCGGTGTCCAACCAAGCGAAGCCGCGTTGCAGTGGCAACACCTTCAGAGCTTCATTATTAAGATATGTCTGGTTTACAGTGGTTATTTCCAACTCGCCGCGAGCACTTGGCTTTATGTTCTTTGCCACTTCCACAACACTGTTGGGGTAGAAATAGAGGCCCACTACGGCATAGTTGGATTTCGGATTCGCCGGTTTCTCTTCTATGCTGAGACATTTTCCGCTTTCGTCAAACTCTGCCACACCATATCGCTCAGGGTCGTTGACGTAGTAGCCAAAGACGGTGGCGAGATTGTTAGCCTCCGCATTTCTCACACTTTCTTTCAACATTCCAGTGAACCCGCCTCCATAGAAAATGTTGTCGCCGAGTACAAGACACACGGCATCCTTACCGATGAATTCCTCTCCAATGATGAATGCCTGGGCAAGTCCGTCGGGCGATGGCTGCTCAGCATACTCAAATCTCACTCCCAGCTCGCTGCCGTTGCCGAGCAACCTGCGGAAAGCGGGAAGGTCGTGGGGAGTGCTGATGATGAGTATCTCCCTGATGCCCGCCAACATCAGCACCGAGATTGGATAGTAAATCATCGGTTTGTCAAAGATGGGAATCAGCTGCTTACTTATTCCTTTGGTGATGGGATACAGTCTTGTTCCGCTACCACCTGCCAATACTATACCTTTCATTCTTCTTATATTTGTATGTTCTTGAGTTATTTTGCCACAAAGATAATAAATATTTCTCACTGAGGAAAGATTTTGAGCTAAAAAACGCCAAATATGAAGAAAAAGATGTAACTTTGCACCCAAAAACTATATAAATGAGTATATTATCGAAGATTTTCGGCCGTAAAACAGACGGCGAACAGCAAAAGACGGGAGGCATGGAGGATTTCATGACTCTCATACGAGTATATTTTCAGGCATCAATGGCAGCCGACCTCGGCATAACAAACCTTGCCGCACTCCCTGACCTGAGAGTGTTCAAAACCACGTTGCGTGTGCCTACAGTAAACAATCGTCTTGGCATTGGAGAACGCTCGCGATGCAAGAAGATGCTTAAAGACATCTATGAGATGGACGACAATTTCTTCAAGGAAATAGACCAAAGCATAAGAAAGCGTTGCCGTAAGGTGCAGGACGTGCAGATGTATATGGTGCAGTTCCAGGGCTTCACTCAAGACCTCATGATGCTTATTGGCAATCTTATGAAATTCAAGTTGCGTGTCCCATCGTTCATGAAGAAAGCAATCTATACCATGACGGAGAAGACCGTTAACGATATTTTCAACAAGAACGACTATACCGACCCAGGTGTGCTAAAAACGGTGGTCGCAATACGTCAGTATTCCGCGAAGCTTGGCTTCTCTCAGCAGTGGACCACATCTTTTGTATATAAGGTGGTGATGCTGGCGAAAAAGGAACCGCGTCCAAAGGATGAGGATGTAAAGGGCAAATGAAAATGCATTTTCTCATTCTGCGAGGGACGTTTGATTAAAAAACATTAAAAAAACGTCCAACAAAGACGTGGTGTAAGAAAAAAGCAATACCTTTGTATTACAATGAGTGAAGAGTATGAGTCCTTACGAAGAAACATTGGCAAGGTTTGAGTCGCGTATGCGGCAAATGATTCTCCAGTTTCAGAAACTGAAAGAGGAGAACAGGGAACTCTATGCCATGCTTGAGAAAAGTGAGGAGGACAACAAAAGGCTCAGCTCACAACTCGAAGAGGCAGGACATAAGTTTGAGGCATTGAAGACGGCGAGGATGCTGGAAGTGGCTGACGGTGACCTTGAGGCAACGAAAGCAAAACTGGCAAAACTGATTCGCGACGTTAACAAGTGCATCACTCTCTTGACAGACCAGTAGAAAAAGACAGCAATGTAATGGCACAGGACGAAACCAAACAACATATAAGAATCCATGTCTATGACCAGGATTTTGACATCGCAGTGCGCCCGGAGGACGAGCCGCTTTACCGTAAGGCAGCGAAGTTCATCACCGAGCGCTACAATCGTTACGCCGAAACTTTCAAGGGGCACAAGAGCGATCATACCATCGCCTTGATGACACTTATTGACATTGCCTTGCTCTACGAGATGGAGGTGGAGAAAAATGATGTCAAGCCAATAGAGAACTCCCTCAACCGCCTTATGTCTGAGATAGACAAGGCTCTTGATGGGAAATAGGCATGAAATATTAACATTATTATTATTAAAAACTATTTTTATGATATTGACGATTATTATAGCCGCAGTGGCACTCGTAGTGGGTGGCGTTGGTGGATATCTTTTCTTCCGATATGTACTGAAAGGCAAGTACAACGAGATGATGTCCACTGTAGAGAAAGAGGCGGAAGTTATCAAGGAGAAGAAACTCCTTGAGGTGAAGGAAAAGTTCCTGAACAAGAAAAGTGAGCTGGAAAAGGAGGTGCAGGTTCGCAATCAGCATATCCAGCAAAGCGAGAACAAACTGAAGCAGCGTGAGCTTTCGCTCAACCAAAGGCAAGAGGAACTTGGACGGAGGAAGAACGAACTCGACAACTACCAGACACGTATCGATAACGAGAAGAAGATGCTCGCAATCAAGAACGAGGAACTGGAGAAAATGCAGCTGCAGGAGCGTGAGAAACTTGAGGAACTTTCTGGACTCAGTGCAGAAGAGGCAAAACAGCGTCTCGTTGAGGCTATGAAGGACGAGGCGAAGACAGACGCACAGAGCTACATCAACGAGATAATGGACGAGGCTAAGCTAAATGCTAATGCCCAAGCACGTAAGATTGTCATTCAGACAATACAGCGAGTTGCAACGGAAACGGCTATTGAAAACAGCGTGAGTGTGTTCCATATAGATAACGATGAGGTGAAAGGCCGAATAATCGGTCGTGAAGGTCGAAACATCCGTGCCCTTGAGGCAGCGACAGGAGTGGAGATTGTTGTCGACGACACTCCAGAGGCTATCGTTATCAGTGCTTTCGACCCAATACGCCGTGAGGTGTGCCGCCTTGCACTCCACCAACTCGTTACCGACGGACGTATCCATCCCGCACGCATTGAGGAAGTGGTACAGAAAGTCAAGAAACAACTTGAGAATGAGGTGATAGAGACAGGTAAGCGTACCGCGATAGACCTTGGTATTCATGGCCTGCATCCTGAACTCATACGAATTGTCGGAAAAATGAAGTATCGTAGTTCATACGGTCAGAATCTCCTTCAGCATGCTCGTGAGACAGCCAACCTTTGCGCAGTTATGGCATCTGAGCTTGGACTTAATCCTAAGAAGGCTAAACGTGCAGGACTGCTTCACGACATCGGCAAAGTGCCCGACGAGGAGAGCGAGTTGCCACACGCACTCTACGGTGCAAAGATTGCAGAGAAATATAAGGAGAAGCCAGACATCTGCAACGCCATAGCCTCTCACCACGACGAGTGTGAGATGAACACTCTCCTTGCTCCTATAGTACAGGTCTGCGACGCCATCAGTGGTGCCCGACCAGGTGCCCGCCGCGAGATTGTGGAGGCTTATATCAAACGTCTCAACGACCTTGAGGCAATAGCCATGAGCTATCCCGGTGTTACAAAGACTTACGCTATTCAGGCAGGACGCGAACTTCGTGTTATCGTTGGTGCCGACAAGATGGACGACAACGAGACAGAGGCACTGTCAGGCGAGATAGCAAACAAGATTCAGAACGAGATGACCTATCCTGGTCAGGTGAAGATTACTGTTATCCGCGAGACACGAAGTGTAGCCTACGCAAAATAGAAATATCATTCCCCATTTTTATCACAAATAGCAAGGACCTCTCCATGGACAATGTGTCAGGAGAGGTCCTTTTTCAGTATTCGTTTTTGTGACTATTAGTTGTTCTCTTTGGAAATTAGGGTTTGGGATATTTTCTCGTGAGTCCATCCCAACGGAGTCGCATCACCCCGAAGAAAGCTTCACCGAATATACCTCCGCTCATCTTGCTAACACCTTCGCGTCGATTGACAAAGATGACCGAAACCTCTTTAATGCGGAAGCCTATCTTGTAAGCAGTGTATTTCATCTCTATCTGGAAGGCGTATCCCTTGAATCTTATCTTGTCCAATTCAATGGTCTCAAGAACATGGCGACGATAGCACTTAAAACCAGCTGTGGTGTCGTGAACCTTGAAACCTGTGACCAAGCGGACATATTTTGATGCGAAGTAGCTCATCAGTACGCGTCCAATGGGCCAGTTCACCACGTTCACTCCCGACACGTAGCGCGAGCCAATGGCGAGGTCGTAGCCCTCGTCGTGGCATGCGGAGTAGAGTCGTGGCAGGTCTGCCGGGTCATGGCTAAAGTCGGCGTCCATCTCGAATATATATTGGTAGTCGTGCTCCAGTGCCCAGCGGAAACCTCTGATATATGCCGTGCCCAGCCCTTGCTTTCCAGTGCGTTCCACAATGAAAAGCCTGTCGGCAAACTCGTCGGCAATAAGTCGCTTTACGATGGCTGCCGTTCCGTCTGGCGAGCCGTCGTCGATGATGAGGATATGGAAACATTTCTCCAAGTCGAACACCGCTCTGACAATGTTCTCTATGTTCTCTTTTTCATTGTATGTTGGAATGATTACAATGCTGTCGCTTTCGTGTGCCATGATTATTCTTTTTTTATACTGCAAAAGTAATTAAGAAAGGTGGAATATCAAAATAAAATAGAGTTTTTTTTGTTTATTTCGCCATTTATAAGTAATTTTGCAGTCGTTTTTACAGCAATGACGATACAAGAACTACAACAACTCTGTGCTAAGTCGCCAAAGGTGGCGGCACTGGCAAAGGCGGTGGGGAATGTCCGTATAAGGAACATTTTCCTCGACGGACTGTTGGCCTCATCTGCCCCTCTGGCTTTTGCGGCACTTGAAGACAAGGCTCCCGCCACAATACTTTTTATACTCAACGATGCCGACGAGGCAGGTTATTTTTATCACGACCTAACACAGGTGTTGGGAGAGGGACGAGTGCTTTTCTTCCCCTCGTCCTATAAACGTGCCGTAAAGTACGGCCAGCGTGACGCGGCAAGCGAGATACTTCGCACGGAAACTCTTGCCTCGTTACATGCGAAATCGTCGAATAGCGAGACTAAGCGACTCCTTTACATCGTTTCCTATCCAGATGCGGTGGCAGAACTTGTGGTCTCACGAGAGAAGCTCGACGACAGGACACTTTCGCTTAATAACGGCGAGACAATAGACCCTACAGAAGTGGTTAGAACCTTGAGGGAGTATGGCTTTAACGAGGTTGACTATGTCTATGAGCCGGGGCAGTTTGCACGCAGGGGAAGCATACTCGACGTTTTCTCCTACTCTTCGGAATATCCGTTCCGCATCGACTTCTTCGGCGACGACATAGACTCTATACGCACTTTCGAGGTTGAGACGCAGCTCTCGCGCGACAAGCGTGAGCATGTGGAGATAGTGCCGGAACTTTCTGCGGGAGAGGCAGGAAAAGTACCGGTTCTTGATTTCTTGCCAGAGGACTCAATAGTTGCCATGCGCGACTTGCAATATGTTTGTGATACGGTGACGCGAATCTACGACGAGGGATTTTCGTCGCAGGCAGTGACTGAGAAACTGGAGAGTTCCACGGAGATGGAACGGAGCGAGATAATGAGACAGATGAACCGTGATAGCCAACTGGTTGGAGGTGAGGCATTCAAACATAGGCTGCTCGACTTCCGCACTGTGGAGTTCGGACATCGTCCAGTTCGCACATCAGAGGCCATAATACATTTCAGAGTCTCTCCACAACCATTGTTTCATAAGAATTTTGACCTGATAAGGCAGACTCTCGAAGACTTTCAGATGCGTGGCTACGCGATATACATTCTTGCCGACAGTCAGAAACAGCAGGAGCGACTAAAGGAAATCTTGACACCCAAAAGCATCGAAGGAACTAATGGTGTGTCTCTCAAACTTCAGTTTGTAAACCGCAAGATATCATCAACTAACGGAAAAGAAGGTTCAGAAGGCCTCGGTGGCTTCACCCTCCACGAGGGATTCGCCGACAACGACCTGAAGGTTTGTCTCTTTACCGATCACCAGATATTCGATCGTTTCCACAAGTATAACCTCCGATCTGACAAAGCGAGGGGAGGAAAGGTGGCACTGACTCTGAAGGAAATCCGACAGTTCGAGGTGGGCGACTATGTGGTGCATGTTGACCACGGAATAGGCAAGTTTGGAGGACTGGTAAGGATGCCGCAGGGCGACAGTTATCAGGAGATGATAAAGATACAGTATCAGCACGGCGACTCAATTTATGTGTCGATACACTCTTTATACAAAGTGTCGAAATACAAGGCGCAAGACAATGGCGAGGCTCCACGCCTAAGCACACTTGGCACAGGACAGTGGGAGCGGCTGAAGGAGCGCACCAAAAAGAAAATAAAGGACATCGCCCGCGACTTGATAAAACTATATTCTCGACGACGCCATGAGAAAGGTTTCGCTTTCAGTCACGACTCTTTCCTCCAGCACGAGTTAGAGGCGAGCTTCCTATATGAGGACACCCCCGACCAACTAAAGGCTACCAACGACGTGAAGGCAGACATGGAGAGCCAGAAACCAATGGACAGGCTTGTTTGTGGCGATGTTGGCTTTGGAAAGACTGAGGTGGCGGTGCGTGCTGCTTTCAAGGCTGCTTGCGACTCAAAGCAGGTGGCTGTCCTCGTGCCGACGACGGTACTTGCCTATCAGCATTTCCAGACATTTTCAAAACGACTTAAAGACCTTCCTGTAAGGGTTGATTATCTGACGAGGGCAAAAACCACCAAGCAGACCAATGAGGTGCTGCGCGACTTGGCAGAAGGAAAGATAGACATCCTCATAGGTACACACAAACTTATAGGAAAGCAGGTGAAGTTTAAGGATTTGGGACTCTTGATAATAGACGAGGAACAAAAATTCGGAGTCTCCACCAAGGAAAAACTGCGACAGATGAAGACCAATGTCGATACGCTCACCATGTCAGCAACGCCCATTCCGAGAACTCTGCAGTTCTCGCTCGTGGGAGCAAGGGACATGAGTGTAATTCAGACGCCACCACCAAACCGATATCCGATACAGACAGAGATACACACCTTTGGGCCTGAGATAATCACCGATGCGGTGAACTTCGAGATGAGCCGCAACGGTCAGGTCTATTTCGTCAACAACCGCATCAGCGACCTTCCACGCATAGCAGATATGATAAAGAAATATGTCCCTGACGTACGTATCGCCATAGGTCACGGACAAATGAAGCCGGAGGAACTGGAAAATATCATTCTCGGATTCGCAAACTACGACTATGACGTGCTGCTCTCTACAACAATTGTGGAGAACGGTATTGACATACCTAATGCCAACACCATTATTATCAATGGAGCGCAAAATTTCGGGCTCAGCGATCTCCATCAGATGCGTGGGCGTGTGGGACGAGGAAACAGGAAGGCTTTCTGCTACCTGCTCGCACCACCACTCTCGGCGCTCAATCAAGAGTCGCGTCGCCGTCTGGAAGCGTTGGAGAACTTCAGCGACCTTGGTAGCGGAATAAATATTGCAATGCAGGATCTTGATATCCGTGGAGCGGGCAACCTCTTGGGAGCTGAGCAAAGCGGATTCATTGCCGACCTTGGTTACGAGACCTATCAGAAGATTCTTAATCAGGCTGTAACCGAACTGAAAAACGACGAGTTTTCCGACCTTTACAAAGAGGAGGCTGCCTCCAATACCCTCACTGGCGACTACTTTGTGGACGACTGTGCCTTGGAGAGCGACATTGAGATGTATTTCCCCGACCAGTATGTGCCGAGCGACAGCGAGAGGATGTTACTCTATAGGGAACTCGACAGCCTGAAAGATGATGATGAGCTCGCGCGCTATCGTAGCCGGCTCATCGACCGCTTTGGAGAGATTCCTGCAGTGGGCGAGGAACTGATGCAAGTTGTTCCGCTACGCCGCTATGGCAAGCGTCTTGGTTGCGAGAAGGTAATGCTGAAGAAGCAGCGAATGACTCTATTCTTTGTCTCTAATCCCAAGAGTGCTTACTATCAGAGCCAGACTTTCGGATTGCTGCTCGACTACATAGCCACTAATCCCCGCCGCTGTAACTTGCGCGAGGCAAATGGGAAACGTTCAATGGTTATAGACAATGTGAAAACAGTTGGTGCTGCCGTCTCCCTACTAAGGTCCATTGCCTCAGACCCAGTATTTGAAGCTTCATCTTCAAGAGTGTAAAAAAGTATGCTAATAGTAATAACGATATTGATTTACTTCGCGGCTCTATACATATTCAGCCGCCTTACAAACAAGAGTTCTGACAACGACACCTTTTTCCGCGGAAATCGCCGCTCTCCATGGTATATGGTGGCTTTCGGTATGGTGGGAGCCTCCATTTCGGGAGTAACCTTTGTTTCTGTGCCTGGTATGGTGACAAAGATAGACATGACTTATCTGCAAACCTGCCTCGGATTCATTCTTGGCTACCTTGCTGTGGCTTTCTTCCTTTTGCCTGTCTATTACCGCCACAATCTCACCACCATCTACAGCTACCTTGGCAGTAGGTTAGGGGAGACCTCCTACAAAACAGGAGCATGGTTTTTCATTCTCTCCAAGATGACAGGAGCTGCGGTGCGCTTCTATGTGGTGTGTATTATATTGCAACGTTTCGTGTTCGATGCAGTAGGACTTCCATTTGGCATCACGGTGGTAGGAATGGTTGCCTTGATTTGGTTCTACACCCGGCGAGGTGGAATTAAGACACTCGTCTGGACCGATACCTTCCAGACCACTTGTCTCTTCACCGCCCTTCTCCTTATTATATACAATGTGGCTTCTGAACTCGGACTCTCCTTTGGCGAGGCGGTGTGTGCCGTGGCAGAAAACCCTATGAGCCGCATTTTCGAGTTTGATGATATTCGCTCCACACAGTATTTCTGGAAGCAGTTTCTCAGTGGCATTTTCATTGTGATAGTGATGACAGGTCTCGACCAGGATATGATGCAGAAGAACCTTACCTGCAAAACCCTGCGTGAGGCACAGAAGGACATGGCTACATACGGTGTCGCCTTTGTGCCAGCAAATCTTCTTTTCATGGCTCTTGGTGTTCTTCTTGTCATGTTGGCACAGGTCAAAGGGGTTGCCTTGCCAGCTCAGGGCGACGAACTCTTGCCTATGTTCGCTGCCTCAGGACAACTTGGACAACTTGTCGTGGTGTTGTTCACCATCGGTATCGTGGCAGCATCGTTTAGCAGTGCCGACTCCGCCTTGACCTCGCTCACCACATGTTGCTGCGTTGACATCTGCCAACGCCCTTCCGATGAGCTCTTGCGTCGTAGGGTACATCTCGGATTATCTGTGCTTTTTGTGGTATTCATACTCCTTTTCCGTGCAATAAACAGTACGAGCGTCATTGATGCCATATACATCATGTGCTCCTACACTTACGGTCCGCTGCTTGGTCTCTTCGCCTTTGCCCTTCTCACGCGCCGTAAGCCCTTTGGACGCATGGTGCCTTTTGTTGCAGTTCTCTCCCCCTGTATCTGCTATGCCATCGACCGGTCTGCCCAGACTTTATGGGACTATAGCTTCGGCTATGAACTTCTTATGCTCAACGGTTTCCTGACATTCCTTGGGCTTTGGCTCGGTTCACGTAAAGTTAGTCTTCTATAAGTTCCTTTAATGGCTTGAAATCATTTGGCTTATTGGATAAACTGTTTGCTACTCCCTCTGAAAGTTGTTTCTTCACCTCTTCGAGATATTCGGTAGGCTGCATGCCTATGTCTTTTTTGAACGATGTGGCGAAATATTTCGGGTCTTTGTATCCAACGCGGTATGCAAGTTCGCTGATGCGGATGTTTGGGTCTTTATGTGCAATAAGGCAAGCTTCCTTCATCCTGATGTCTCGTATGAAACTGCTTACGCTGAGTCCGGTAATGGAGCGCAGCTTATTGTAGAGCGACGAGGGACTCATGCCCATGTCGTTGGCAAAGGATTCGCGGTTGTAGTCCGTGTCGTCGATATGTTTTTGTACGCAATCTATTGCTTTGCTCAGCAACTCATGGTCTGGCGACGGTATTGACTCTAACTTCTTCTGTGTGTCTGCAATGGAGTTGGACTTGAAGTCGCTTTGTATTCTCTGGCGGTTCTCTATTATGTTTTGAATTCTCAGTTGTAGTTCTCCCATCTTGAATGGTTTCGCCATGTATTCGTCGGCACCTATGAGCAGCGACTTGCGCTTGTCCTCCTCCTGTATGCGTGCCGTGAGCAGAATAATTGGCAGGTGGCAGTAGTCCTTGTTGGTCTTCACCCTATTGGTCAGTTCCCAACCGTCCATCTCTGGCATCATCACGTCGGAGATAATGAGGTCGAGGTCGTTGTTCTCTATTATTTCTATTGCTTTCTTTCCATTGTTGGCTGTAAGCACATGATATTTTGTGCCGAGCAACTTGCTCATCAGCAAGAGCAGCTCGTTGTTGTCTTCCACGAGTAGTATCTTGTATGCGTCGTCGTCAACAATTTTGCTTTTCCCCGTATCCTCGCCAACAAGATCCTGTATCGAAAAATCAAAGATGGCACTCTGTGGGATATTGATGTTTATCTTATGGTTCTCGTCAATCTGCGATGGGGCAAAAGCCTCTTTTCCAATGGGCAGTGTAACGGTGAACGATGTCCCGATGTTTTCCTGGCTGCTATAGGATATTGTTCCCCCGTTCAGATATACGAGGTCGCGCGTGAGCGCGAGTCCAATGCCGTTACCCATGGTGTTGAAGCGTCGGTAATCACCGTCGTAGAACATTTCGAAGATGTGTTTCTGTCTGTTCAGCGGAATGCCGCAACCGTTGTCCGTCACTTCTATTATCACCTTGTCAAAGTAGTCGTTGGTGCGTGCCGTCAAGCTGATCTTTCCGTCTGTTCCGTTGGTGTATTTAGCCGCATTGGACAATAGGTTGAAGATAATCTTGTCAATCTTGTCCGTGTCTATCCAGCCCATCATGCTCTCAGGCTTGCAGCTGACATTGAACTGCAGACCCTTTCTCTGCATGAGAGGCACCATACACTTTGCCGTCTCCTTTATATATTCCATCACGTCGCCATTGGAGACGAGCAGTTTCAGTTGCCCGTTTTTCGATTTGCTTGTCTCAAGTATTTGTTGCAAAAGCCTCACAGATCGTTGAATGTTGAGATTCATCAGGTCATACTCCACTTTGTGCTTCGGTTCTTTTTCCCTTAAATGTTCCACGGAAGCAGAGAGAATGGTGAGCGGTGTGAGCAGTTCGTGCGTGATGCTTGTGAACATCATGCTCAACTGTGCCTTGTTTTTGAGGCGTTGGTTTCTCAAATAGAGTTGTCGTGCCACTATCATCATTATGATGAAGAAGACAATTATTAATATGTCGGCTAAAATAGGTATATCCATTGTTTTCAGTATTTGACTGCGAAGTTACTAATTTTTGATGAAAAACAAATCAAAATTGCCGAAAAAGATAGTAAGAAGGTTTATTTTCGGTTATTTTTGGTTTAAAATAAGCCTAATATCGGAAAATTAACTACAAATATCTCATTTTCCACTATGCTTCGGATTATTATTATTACCTTTGCAATACAAAAATAAAAATCATTGCATAGTAGAACTGTATTTATATAAAAATACAAATGGTTAAGGTTTATGGTTGATTAATTTAGTTTTTAAGCAAAGTCTTAGAATAGCTTCGCTGAGAAGCGAGGCTATTCTCTTAAAAAAAGACGCTGAGTTGATTACTATATAATAATTGACCAGAGAACTATTGAAACAACGGACGACAAATTGAAGTAACTTAATACGACATACACAAAAGTAAATTATGGAGGTTAATATATGAATACTGTAATCTTGGACTTCGACGGAACTATAGCTGACACCCGCTCGCTCATAGTTAAGACCATGCAGCAAACCATAGCAAAACTTGGATTGTTAGCAAGGACAGACGACCAATGTGCTGAGATGATAGGCTTGCCTCTAAGACAATCCTTCACAGATCTCATACCAATGGATGATGCAACAGCCGACGAGTGCGATAAGACCTATCGTGAGTTTTTTGCAATTAACAACAAGAAAGGCATTGTAAAACCATTTCCAAACGTTGTTGAGACAATAGAGGAAATGTATGCAATGGGAGTCGTTATTGCCATCGCAAGCAGTCGAGGCAGGGACACTCTCGTCGATTTCTTGGAAGAAATGGGAATAAGGAAATATATTTCTTATATCGTTTCGGCACAGGACGTGAGAAACGCAAAACCGGCTCCAGACATGGTTAATCTCGTGCTGGCTCATACAGAGGACAACCTCGACGATGTGCTGATGGTTGGCGACACCGTATTTGACATTGACATGGGAATAAATGCTGGAGTGAAGACTTGTGGAGTGACCTACGGCAACGGAAAGGAAGACGAACTCCAGTCTGCAGACTACATCATCAGTGATTTCCGACAACTATTGGACATAGTGTAAAATGAAGAATGTTTTTAAAAACATTCTTCATTCTTCATTTTTCACTTATTAAGCAAATATCTTTCAGCCTCTATTGCTGCCTGGCAACCGCTTGCTGCTGCCGTAATAGCTTGGCGATATACCGGGTCGGCAACGTCGCCCGCAACGAACACTCCTGGAATCTTGGTACGTGGAGTCCCATCAATCTTTTTCAGATAGCCCACCTCGTCGGTGTCCAACCACTCTTTAAATACGTCGCTGTTTGGCTTGTGGCCTATGGCGAGGAAGAAACCGTCTATTGCTATGTCAACCTTTTCTTCGTCGGGCTCTCCCTTGCGCTTCACGAGGTGTGCGCCCTCCACTCCGTTTTCGCCGAATAGTCCAAGGGTGTTGTGTTCAAAGAGGATTTCTATGTTCTCGGCAGCCATCACTCTCTCCTGCATAACCTTTGAAGCTCTGAGGAAAGGCTTGCGAACTATGAGATACACCTTCTTTGCAAGTCCTGAGAGGTAGAGAGCGTCCTCACAGGCAGTGTCGCCACCACCTACCACAGCTACCACCTTCTTACGGTAGAAGAAACCGTCGCATGTGGCGCATGCTGAAACACCCTGTCCGTTGTATTTGCGCTCGTCGTCAAGTCCGAGATATTTTGCTGATGCTCCTGTGGCTATTATCACAGTGTCTGCTGCCAGCTCATGCCCCTCGTCGGTGGTCAGCAGGTAAGGAGCCTTCGAGAGGTCGGCCTTCACGATGAGTCCGTCGCGTATGTCTGCGCCGAAATGCTCAGCCTGCTCCCTTATCTCCATCATCATCTGGTTTCCGTCCACTCCTTCAGGATAACCGGGGAAATTCTCTACTGTTGTTGTCTGTGTCAACTGTCCTCCTGGCTGCAGTCCGCAGTATTCCACAGGATTGAGGTTGGCTCTTGAGGCATAGATTGCAGCCGTGTAGCCTGCCGGGCCGCTGCCGACGATGAGGCAACGTACATGCTCTGGTTGTTTCTGTTCCATAATTTAAATTATTAGGTAATTGTATTGTTTAAGTAATTAAGGAGTTAAAAAAACAACTCCTTAAAACCATTATATGTTCTGTGCCAACAGCTCCTCTATTTTCGCCTCGATGTTTTCCATCTTCTCTGTAGGCTCAAATCGGGCAGCCACCATTCCACGCTTGTCGGTGAGGAATTTTGTGAAGTTCCACTTTATGTCGGGCTTTTGGTCATATTCCGCATCCTCCTTGCGTAGCATGTCGTCGAGGATGTGTGCCAACGGATGTGTCATATCCCAACCAGCGAAGCCCTTTTGCTCCTTCAGAAACTTGAACATAGGGTCAGCATCCTCACCGTTCACCTTCACTTTCTTGAATCTTGGGAACTCGGTGCCGTAGGTCAGCTTGCAGAACTGGTGAATAGACTCATCTGTGCCAGGAGCCTGCTGTCCAAACTGGTTGCAAGGGAAATCGAGAATCTCGAAACCCTGACTATGATATTTCTCGTATAAGCGTTCGAGTTCCTCGTACTGTGGTGTGAATCCGCATTTTGTGGCTGTGTTTACGATAAGCAAAACCTCGTTGGCATACTCCTTGAGTGCCACTGTCTTGCCTTTCCTGTCTTTGACTGAGAAGTCGAATATTGTACTCATTTTTATGTTTATAAAGTTATTATGTGTGCAAAGATAAGAATTTTTCCTCTATTGTCAAAGCTTTTGTGGATAATTTTGCTTTTTTTAGGCGTTTGTAGGTTTCCTTGCTGTGTTTTAGTAAAGGTAAAGGGTGCCTTCGGGTATATGCAACTACCCAAAGACACCCTTTCAAAGTCTTGCCAATAGAAATATTGTTGTATCTTTATTTCTTGGCAGCCTTACCGTAGCGGCTCATGAACTTGTCAACACGACCTGCTGTATCCACAAGCTTGCTCTTGCCCGTGTAGAACGGATGCGAGGTGCTTGAGATTTCGATCTTTACCACTGGGTAAGTCTCGCCTTCAAATTCTACTGTGTCATTTGTCTTGCAAGTAGAACGACTAAGGAACATATCGCCGTTGGACATATCCTTGAATACGACGGGGCGATAGTTCTCTGGATGAATTCCTTTTTTCATTTTTTGTTTATATTATTGTTATAATTAATTATAATTCTCACTTTTGGTCGGCAAAGGTACTACTTTTTTCTCGTTTGTGCAAATCTTTTTGCCACTTTTTATCCATTGAACTAAAAAAAGGCAATAATAGTTTGTTGTTTCAATTATATTTTGTACTTTTGCGAGGTAAAAAACCATCTATAACGTGATTATGAGACATTATAAATACTATAAGGTGAATCCATTCCCACTGATTGTTGTGCTTTGCCTCGCACTTTCCGGAAACGTGATGGCGGGGGAGAAAGGCAAACTCCGCGCCATTGGCTTCTACAATGTGGAAAACCTCTTCGACACTACGCACGACGAGGGAAAACTCGACGAGGATTTTCTGCCCGAAGGGAGAAACGAGTGGACTCCGGTGAAATACAGCCACAAGCTTGCCAACATTTCAGCGGTGCTGGCTGAGATGGCTACCGACAAAGTAGGAAAACAGGGGTGCGACATTATCGGACTTGCGGAGGTGGAGAACTCCCACGTGCTCGACGACCTCATCGCCCAAGAGCCACTGAGGAAAAGAGGCTACAAGTATTGCCACATAGAGGGACCCGACATGCGAGGCATCGATTGTGCCCTGCTCTATAATCCCAAGAAGTTTAAGTTGCGTGATGTGAAACTCGTTCCTTACATACAGGAGCTTAAGCGTGACAGCGCGTTCCGCACACGCGGCTTCCTCACGGTCAGCGGCACCTATTGTGGCGAACATCTGACAGTTGTCGTATGCCATCTGCCAAGCCGCGGATCAACGGAATTCTACCGCCGTCTTGGAGCAAGACAGATAAAGGCACTGCGCGACTCGCTACTTTCCGACGACCCACAGCTTAGGCTCATCGTAATGGGCGACATGAACGACGACCCAATGGACAAGTCGATGGCTTTAGAGTTGCGTGGAAAGCGCAGTCTGCAGGAGGTGGGCGAGGGAGATATGTTCAACCCATGGTGGAACGACCTTGCCGAGGGACACGGCAGCATGACATTCAATGGGTTGCCCAACCTCTTCGACCAGATTCTCCTCTCTCCGTCGCTCGTGCGAGGCGAGGGAAATGTGCTACGCTATGCTGACCATGAGATATTCAGTCGCCATTATCTTTTCAACCCTACAGGAAATTTCAAAGGCTACACCAAGCGCACACATTCCGGCGCAACGTGGTTGGATGGCTATAGCGACCATCTCCCGACTATCGTTTACCTGAGAAAATGAAATGCTAAACCGAAACAATATGAAAATAATAGGTGTTGCAGGTGGAACAGGTTCAGGCAAGACCACCGTAGTTAAGAAAATTGTAGAGGCTCTTCCGCCGCATTATGTTGCCGTGGTGCCGCTCGACTCGTACTACAACGATACGTCGGATATGACCGACGCAGAGCGAAAGGCAATAAACTTCGACCATCCCGACGCTTTCGACTGGGAGCTGCTCAACAAACATGTTCGTCAGCTGAAGGCGGGAGAGGCCGTGGAGCAACCCACCTATTCTTATATATTGAGCAACAGGCTTCCCGAAACGGTTCATGTGGAGCCCAAACCGGTAATTCTTATCGAGGGCATCATGACGCTTGTCAACAAGGAACTGCGCGATATGATGGACATAAGGATTTTTGTCGATACCGATTCTGACGAGCGACTCATACGGAATATTCAGCGCGACGTGGTGGAGAGGGGAAGAACAGTTGACATGGTCATCGACCGCTATCTGAAAGTGTTGAAACCAATGCACGAACAGTTCATCGAGCCTTCAAAAAAGTATGCCGACATCATCATACCTCTTGGAGGCGAGAACAAGACAGGCATAAACATCCTAAAGACCTATATAGAGAAAGTGGTGAGATGACGAAGACTACACTCTATCTCGTACGACACGGTGAAACGTTCGACAACCAAAACCGCATAATGCAGGGACAGACCCAAGGGCAGCTAAACCCTACTGGCATCGCGCAGGCAGAGGAAGTGTCGCGCCAGATGGCTGACTCAAGTATAGATGCCGTGGTGTCGAGCGACCTTCAACGTGCCATATCCACAGCGGAGATTATCGCCCGCCCACATGGCCTTCTGGTGCAGACCACCCCGTTGCTTCGTGAGCGTGACTGGGGAAGTTTCACAGGCAGATACATACCCGACCTTAAGGACGAGAAATGGCCGAGCGACATTGAGACGCTCGACCAACTTCAATCAAGGGCGTGTAAGTTCATGGATATGGTTCGTGAGAGATATGCCGGTCAGAATGTGCTTGCCGTTGGTCACGGCATCATCAACAAGGCTATACAGTCAGTCTTTTTCCACAAGGAGATGAAGGACGTAAAGCCAATGGCAAATGCCGAAATAAGGATTCTTGAGCTTTAGACAGATTACATCCTCTTTGTCTGAGCCTGTCGTGATCCGCCGGACGACTGTCTGAAACTGCTTCCGCCTCGGTTAGTCGAAGAGTTGCCGCTACGGCTTCCTATCGAACTGCGTGACTGGTTGAAGTTGCGGTTTCCCATCGAGCTGCGCGACTGGTTGAAGTTACGGCTTCCCATTGAGCTTCTCGGTGTTCCGCTTTCGCGGTTTCTGTTTTGTTGGAAACTGTTCTGGCGGTCAGACCTCATTTCCCTTTGAAGGTTGTTCCAACTCTGCGTAGAACCGTTGCTGCGCATTTCGTCTTGCTTCCTCACTGTCACTCTTGTTGAGCTGTTGCGGTCGCTGCCGTTGTTGCGGTCAAATCTGAATGAACCGTTGCGGTTACCAATGTTCCTGTCTGTGCCACTCTGCACACGGCGGTCGTTTTCCCTACGGTCGAAACCGTTGTCTCTGCGGCGGTCTAATCCGTTGTCTCTGCGGTCGTTGTTTGGTCCAATGCGCCTGTTGTTGTGCCCAATCTCGCCTCTGTCCCATCTGTCTCTCATTCCGCTGTGGCTTACTGTGCCGCGGAAGTGGTCCCGATGTCCGTGATAGTAGCTTCGTCCTCCGTTGGAGCGCCAGCTGTGACCTCCACGATAGCTAACATAAACCGTAGGATGTGAGAAATAGTAGTAGTGGCGGTGTGGATAGCGTGCGTAGATGCCAAAGTGCCAGCAGCCTGCGTTCCAATAGAGTGGACGATAGAAATAGGATGCCGCACGGAAGGCTGCCCACTGCCAGTCGAACATGATATAGCTCAAGTCTAGGTTGAGTAGTGTACATTATGTTAAGTAAACTTCGTAAACACTCGTCAGA
>CALZDK010000003.1 GCA_945637645.1 uncultured Prevotella sp. | reverse complement strand
AAACTAATCAGCATTGCAATTTGCGCACTTTGTTTCGCAGGACAGACAATGGCGCAAAACACGAAACAAAAGGAGATACTGGATGTAGTGCAGAGAACCAACGACTACTTCATGAAGAAGTACAGTGACCCAACCCTTGACACTTACGTAAACAAGGCGAGGACAAGTAACCTTTGGACAAGGGCTGTGTATTACGAAGGCCTGATGGCACTGTATGAGATTGACCCTCAACAACGCTACATCGACTACACCGACCGATGGGCTGACTACCACAAATGGACAGCGCGCGGAAGCGTGAAGGACACCGATGCCGACAACCAGTGCTGTCAGCAGACCTACATCGACCGCTACATCCAAAGCGAAGGGAAGAAAGACCTGAGCAAGGTGAAGGAAAATCTCGACCACCAGATTTCAACCGGCAGAAACAACTACTGGACATGGATTGACGCCATTCAGATGGGCATGCCTGTATATGCCAAATACGCAAAACTGACCGGAGAGAGAAAATATCTCGACTACGCCATGCGTTCATACCGCTGGACACGCGACACACTTGCCGCAGGATTGCTTAACAAAAAGGAAGGTCTGTGGTGGCGCGACAAGGATTTCGTTCCGCCATACAAGGAGAGCGACGGACAGAACTGCTACTGGAGCCGTGGCAACGGATGGGTGTATGCCGCTCTGGTGAGGGTGATGCAGACACTGCCAAAGAACGACAAGGTTTACAAGGAACTGAAGAAAGACTTCCTCCTGATGAGCAAGGCTCTCGTAAAATGTCAGCGCGAAGACGGTTTCTGGAACGTAAGTCTCGTGTCGCCAGTGACCTACGGCGGTCCTGAAATGACTGGAACGGCACTGTTCCTCTACGGTATGGCATGGGGAGTGAACAACGGCATACTGCCTGCAAAGACCTACAACGAACCGATGGAAAGGGCTTGGAAGGCATTGGAGTCATGCGTTCATGAAAGCGGATTCATCGGCTACAACCAAGGTACTGGCAAAGACCCATCGGCAGGTCAACCCGTAACCTTCACCTCAATGCCCGACTTCGAAGACTACGGCACAGGATGCTTCATTCTCGGAGCAGTGGAATATTATAAAATGAAGAGTGAAGAATGAAGAGTGAAAAGATCACTCATCACTATTGATACAAGATTATGAAAAAAATAATAATATTATTGGTGCTGATGGCAAGCATTAGCGCATCGGCGAAGAAAGGCGTATGGCCAGACGGGACAAAGATGGACCCGTGGTTTGAAAACAGAGAGAAAGTGGACGTGAACACGCTGGGTAAACGATATGTGATTACGGAACATGGCGTGGAAAACGACAGTACACTGATACAGACAAAAGCCATACAGGCAGTGATTGACAAGGCTGCTGCCGAGGGTGGCGGCGTGGTGGTGGTGCCACAAGGTACATTCCTCAGCGGAGCGGTGTTCTTCCGTCAGGGAACCCACCTGCTCGTGGAAGAGGGAGGAAAACTGAAGGGCAGCGAATATATCGCCGACTTCCCTATCCTTGAGACTCGAATAGAAGGACAGACTTGCAAATATTTCGCGGCTCTCGTCAATGCCGACAACCTCGACGGGTTTACCATCGCAGGCAAGGGAACAATAGACGGTAACGGCTACCACTACTGGGAGGAATTCTGGATTAGAAGAAAATGGAATCCTCAGTGTACGAACAAGGACGAACAACGTCCGCGACTGGTGTATATCTCCAACTGCCGCAACGTGACAGTGCAGGACGTACACCTGCAGAACAGTCCTTTCTGGACGAACCATCTCTACCGCTGCGACCATGTGCGCTACCTCGACTGCCACATATTCGCACCTACAACAGGTGTGAAGGCTCCGAGCAGCGACGCTATAGACATCGACGTTTGTCACGACATTCTCGTAAGCGGATGCTACATGTCGGTGAACGACGATGCCATTGCCATTAAAGGCGGCAAGGGAACATGGGCTGACAAGGCTCCGGAGAACGGTCCGAACTACAATATCCTCATCGACAACTGCCGATACGGTGTGGTACACGGATGCCTTACGCTTGGCAGCGAGAGCGTGTATGACAAGAACATTGTGCTGAGCAACATCGACGTGAACAAGGCAAACAGGGTGCTGTGGCTGAAGATGCGTCCCGACACGCCGCAACACTACGAATATGTGACGGTGGAGAACATAAAGGGCACCACGGGCAGTTTCCTCGTAGTTCGCCCTTGGACACAGTTCTTCAAGCCGGAGAAGCGCGACGACATGCCACTGAGCCAGTGCAACAACATCGTGATGCGCAACATAAAGATGGACTGCAACAACTTCTTCGACGTTGGCACAAGCGACAAATACAAGTTAAAGGACTTCACCTTCGAGAACATTCTCGTTAGTGACAAAAAACAGGCCTTCGACCCGAACATGATAGAAAACACGGTGGTGAAAAACGTGAAGATAACAGAAGACGGGCTCGACTGGCCAGAACTGCAGCACAAGGAATAAGGTGTGGAGTTAAATACCTAACTATTTATAACCATTATGAAAACGACAACATTAATCTTAACACTGCTTCTTGCGACATCAACAGTGTGGGCTGCAAGAGAAAAGACATGCGTGGTGACTTCGCCAGACGGGACTCTGAAAGTGACTGCCATCACGGGCACCAATGGCATGACATGGGCTGTGGAACAAGACGGGAAGGCGGTTCTCCTGCCTTCTGCCATCGATATTACTATCGACGGCAAACGAACCATCAACACAGCAGGAAAGGAAACGGCAAGGAAAACCATCGACAAGACTTCAAAGGAATTCTACGTAAAGAAGAATGTCATACGCGAGAACTACAACACCGTGACACTGAAGTTTGCCCAAGGGGTTAGCGTGGAACTGAGGGCATACGACGACTTTGCGGCATACCGCATAGTGACAGCAAACGGACGCAAGCAGCGCGTGGTGAACGACGAGAAGGCGGAGTTCCGCTTTGCCGACGACCACAAAGCCTTTGTTCCATACGTTAACGACAACCGTGGAGGTGAGCGTTGGTGCTATTCATTCGAATCGTACTACGACGAACAGCCCCTGTCGAAGATGTACGCCGACTCACTTGCCATCACGCCCCTTGCCCTCTGCCTGCCACAAGGAAAGAAAGCGGTGGTCCTTGACGCCGGAGTGGAGAACTATCCGGGAATGATGATTGTAAAGGGCGAGGGAAACTCATTGCAAGCAAAGTTCGCGCCATATCCTCTGAAACAAGTGATTGGAGGCTACGCACGCCTGAACCTTGTTCCCACGGAACGTGCCGCATACATAGCACGTATCAGCGGCAACCAGTGCCTGCCTTGGCGCGTGGTGGTGGTGAGCAGAAACGACAAGGACCTCATGAACTGCGACGTGGCACACCTTCTCGCTCCGCAATGCCGCATCGGCGACACATCGTGGATTAAACCAGGGAAGGTGGCATGGGACTGGTGGAACAACACCAACATCACCGGAGTGGACTTCAAGTCTGGAATGAACACGCCGACATACAAATACTATATCGACTTCGCCTCGAAGAACAAACTCGAATATATCATCATTGACGAGGGTTGGAGTTCAGACGAGTCGCTGACAGAAAACCTTAATCCCGACATCGACATAAAACAACTGATAGAATATGGCAAAAGTCGGGGTGTAGGCATAATTCTTTGGTCGAGTTGGCGCAACCTCATCGGCAGCAATCCCGACGGGGACATGGCACAGACAGACGCCATAATGAAACAATATGCCGAGATGGGGATAAAGGGATTTAAGGTGGACTTCTTCGACCGTGACGACCAGCAGGTGATAGCCTCGGCATATAAAATTGCGGAGAGTGCGGCACGCCACCATTTGTTGCTCGACTATCACGGACTGAAACCTGCGGGCATCAACCGTGCATATCCGAACATTCTCAACTTCGAGGGAGTGAAGGGACTGGAGAACTCGAAATGGGAGCCTCGCGTAGGCGACGGACCTCTGCACAACCAGCCTCGCTACGACGTGACGATACCATACCTAAGAATGTTGACAGGACCTATGGACTACACACCGGGAGCAATGGACAACGCACGCCGCGACAACTTCTTCGGCAACAACGACCACC
This sequence comes from uncultured Prevotella sp., assembly GCA_945637645.1. GTDB lineage: Bacteria > Bacteroidota > Bacteroidia > Bacteroidales > Bacteroidaceae > Prevotella. The sequence goes on along the minus strand of CALZDK010000003.1, from coordinate 20,875 downwards.
CGATGAGCCAAGGTACACGAGTACACCAGTTGGCGATGTACGCAACTTTCGAGGCGCCACTGCAGATGCTTGCCGACAGTCCGACAAAATACGAGCGCGAACAGGCATGTACTGATTTCATCTCACTCGTACCTACCGTGTTTGACGAGACGATAGCACTGGACGGAGAACTCGGAGAATACACCGTGCTGGCACGACGCAAAGGTGACACATGGTATGTCTCTGCCCTCACCGACTGGACTCCAAGAGTTTTGACCCTCGACCTCTCATTCCTCTCTGAAGGCACTCACGAGGCAATAATCTTTGCCGATGGAATAAACGCCGAGAAGGAAGCCACTGACTACAGAAAAACAGTGCAAAAAGTGAACAAAGGCGACAAACTCACTATCAACCTCGCCTCTGGCGGCGGTTGGGCGGCGAGGATTAGATAAATATATTAGGGAGTTGTTTTAGGAGCTAAGGAGTTAACTCCTGCAACTCCTTAACTCCTTATCTTAACTCCTCTACTCCGGTATCTTGTCATACATGGAATCCCACCAGGAGGAATCGTTCTGAAGCCATTTGGCAAACCACGCGAAGATGGTGTTTTGCCACTTTACACGCTTGTCGTAGGTGAGGATATGATGATCCTCGCCCTCAACAACGACGAAAGCGGTTGGACGATTGAGCAAACGGAGGGCATTGTACATCTGAATACTCTCGCCTACAGGAACGTTGTGGTCTGCCATGCCGTGAACAAACAGCAATGGAGTGTGTATCTTGTCGGCAAGGAACAACGGACTGCGGTTGACAAACAACTCGTGGTCAGTCCACGGATAACTGTTTGCCATAGACACCTCGCTGTAGGAATAGCCCCAATAGCCTTCACCCCAATAGCTGGTGTGGTCGCTGATGCCTGCATGGGAGATGGCTGCGGCAAAGATGTCGGTCTTGGTTTGCAGATACTGCGTCATAAAACCACCATAAGAAGCACCGATACATCCTATCTTCTTGGCATCGACGAAAGAATGGTCGTTGCAGAATTTCTTCGTTCCCTCTATGATGTCCTGGGCTGGTCCCTCGCCGGCTGTGTTGACGTGGCGCGAAGAGAACTCCTGACCGAAGCCAGTAGCACCACTTGGCTGCACGACATAGACGACATAGCCCATAGTGGCATAGAGATGGTGCGGATAACGGCTCTCGAAATAGCGGCTCGTTGGCGAGCAACCGCCGTAGTAGTTGACAATGAGAGGATATTTCTTCGACGGGTCGAAATGTGGAGGCAGATAGTAGCGGCCACAGATGGTGTCGCCACGCGAGTTGACGAAATCCCATGCCTTGCACTCGCCAAACTCCACGTCGCCGAAACGTTGCGCGTGGAGGTCTTCGATCACGGTTGGCTTAAGGCTCTTGAGGTCCATACGGTAAAGGCGGTCGGTGTTTGACGCACTCTGTCCGCTGAATGCCACAACGGGAGCCTTTTCAGCAAGAGAGAACTGACCCATATACTCCTCCGGCTCCGCAATCTGCTCTATCCTACCCGACTTGGCATCGGCACGATAGAGATGCTTGCAGTCGCGGTCGAGGGCTGTGAAATAGATTTTTCCGTCATAGACATTCCACTGCAACTCCTCGACACTCGGTTTGAAATCGCGTGTCAGTGGCACTACGTTGCGGTCGGCAATCCTCACGATGAACACCTGATTGTCAACCATGCTTGGAGTGCGGTCGGCCGGCAAGTTCTTGCCTATGCCTCCAAACGCTTCGGGAGAACCAACAACGGCAATGCTCTTGCCATCGGGCGAGAACGTGGCGTTTCCGATGAAACCATCGTCGGCAACGACAGTCTCGTCTGCCATGGTCTGCAAGTCGAGACGATGGATGGAGAAGAGTGTCGTAGGCCGCTTTTCGAGGCGCTGTCGGCTAACCATATAGAGAAGATAACGTCCGTCGCGAGAAATGTCCATCGCCATCACGTTATTGTAGCCGAAAGTGAGAGGCTGGACGAATCCTGTGGCAAGGTCGAACTTCTCAAGAACAGTGCGGTTGCGCCATCCGGGCATTCTGTCGTCGGGGCTGACAAACTGATGCACATCGGCATCGTCCTTTGGACCTTCCACATTGCGTGACACGACGAGGAAGTCTGCCGTTGGCGAGAACATGAAATAGGAATCGGGCAGTCCATTGGCTGCTATGCGCTCCTTGCCTGTTGCCGCATCAACGACAACGAGTTGGCGACCCGTTGAAGACTCTCGTACAAAATAATAACTGTTGGTGCCTGGCACCCATTCGATAGCCCTGTCTGTGTCGAGCACCAGGTTTCCTGTCCGCAAGTCGGTAAGACTCCAGCGGCGCGACGTGGTGGTGGCATTGACCACATCCTTGTAGCCAGTGATGAGATAACGTCCATCGGCAGAGAGACTTGTGCCCGCGAAATGCTTGCCGTTGAGCACGTCAGCGAGGGTGTATTGGCGCTTTGTGCCTGTGGAGAGTTGCAAGAGATTATCGTTCTCAGCAGAAACAACGACCTGCAACGAGTCGTTGTCGCCCTTATGTGAGAGATATTTCACCACCACATCGTGAGTGGCAGGCAAAAGGCAAAGATTGCCGTCGCTCTTCTCGCCATCAACGAAAAGTTGATAGTTTTTCATTTTTCCCACCTTCACCTGCGCTTTGGCATAGCCGCTATTGGTCAGTTGGAACTGCAAGAGGTGAAGGGCGTTGTCGTCATCAGAACCGGGAGCGAAGGCACCGCTATAAACACTACCCCCGCCAGCCTTCAGCAGACCGACGGGAGTATCAAGCAGTGATTCTGCGGAAAATGCCTTTTTGTTAACATCCACACTGTCAACCATTACAGGCACCTTGACAACGAACGGGCCAGAATAGCGGAACGACTTGACTTGGATGTCGCCGGCACGCAGCCCTTGGGTAAAAAGAGCTGCGGCGGCAATAAGCATAATTTTCCTCATTAGAGCAAAGCCTTGAACTTTTCCTCAATTTTAGACTTGGATGCTGCTCCAACCATCTTGTCAACAATCTCGCCACCCTTGAAGAAAAGGATAGTAGGAATGTTGCGGATACCGAATTCGGCAGCAATGTCGTCGCACTCCTCAACGTCGCACTTGCCCACGTTGATTTTGCCGTCATACTCTTTTGCCAGTTCCTCGATGATAGGGGCAATCATGCGGCATGGTCCACACCATGTAGCCCAAAAGTCAACAACCAATGGCAGTTCGCCATTCTTCAAAGTCTCAAAGTTGCTTGATGTAATCTTTGTTTCCATTACTTTAATTTTTTTTATTTTTATTATTATAATTGTGTGTCGTCAGTTTATCTTATAGTCCAATGCCTCGTTCTGATCTATATAATTAATCAGGCGGCTGCGGATGTCGATGGTCCGAGACTTGCTTTTCAGCAGCACGTGTTTCTTGCTTCGTGAGTCGAGCAACTGGAAATAGAGCGATGTCTTGCCGGGAGTCTCGGCGATAAGCTCGTTCAGCTCCTGCACCATCTGGGCATCGAGTTTGCTGGCATCGATGGATATGGTGATTTTTCTCAGTGTCTCGTCCTTCACCGTCTGCATGTATTTCACATCCTGAACCTTCAAGTCGTAGAGTGTACTGTCGCGGAAACGCTGCTGCAGCTTTGCCACGATATATACCGAGGCTCCCTCCTGGAACATGCCCGCAAAACGTCCCCAGTCCTCACCGAAGAGGGCAAGCACCCCGCTGCCATCGAAATCCTCAAGGGTGACAAAGCCGCAAGGCTTTCCTGTCTTGGTGTATTTCTGTCTTATTCCTGTGACAATGCCTCCAATGACAATGTCTTCCCTCGTGGCAAGTTTCTGAGTGTCGTCAATTTCCTGACATGGAGTGTTGCACAGGTTGTCCAATATGACCTTATATTCGTCCAGAGGATGTGCGGAGAGATAGATGCCAACAAGTTCACGCTCCTTGTTGAGTCTTTCTATGTCGCTCCACGGCTCGCCCTTAAGGATTGGAGGCGTGGCTATCTCCACGGCATTCTCGTCGCCGAAGAGCGAGTTGCGCATCTCTGCCATCTCGGTCTGATAGAGCTGTCCATAGCGCATAAGAGTGTCTATGAAGGTCTCTCCCTTGGCGTTCTTGGCAAAGAAGTCTTCGCGTTTCATGGTGCCGAACCCGTCAAATCCTCCGCTGAGAACCAGCGATTCCATACACTTTCGGTTACAGCTGGAAAGGTTTATACGATGTATGAAATCGAAGATGTCCTTGTAAGGGCCGTTCTTCTCCCGTTCATTTATTATTGCCTCGGCAGCAGCTCCTCCCACTCCCTTTATGGCACTGATGCCGAAGCGTATCTCGCCCTTTTTGTTGGCACTGAACTTCCCACGGCTCTCGTTAACATCAGGTCCAAGGGTCGGGATGCCCATTGCGCGGCACTCGTCCATGAGTTTGGTGATTTCATTGATGTTGTCGAGGTTTCGGCTCATCACGGCTGCCATGTATTCGGCAGGATAGTGGGCCTTGAGATACGCTGTCTGGTAAGACACCCACGAATAGCAGGTGGCATGACTCTTGTTGAAGGCGTAAGAGGCAAACTTCTCCCAGTCGCCCCAGATTTTCTCCAACACCTTCGGGTCGTGTCCGTTCTTCTTTCCTCCCTCGATGAACTTTGGCTTCATGGCGTCAACGATGGCTTTCTTCTTCTTACCCATCGCCTTACGCAAGGCGTCGCTCTCGCCACGGGTAAAGTCGGCAAGCTGGCGGGACAGCAACATCACCTGCTCCTGATAGACAGTGATGCCATAGGTGTCCTTGAGATATTTCTCCATGCAGGGGATGTCGTACTTTATCTCCTCGCGTCCGTTCTTTCGGGCAATGAACGAGGGAATGTAGTCCATAGGTCCGGGACGATAGAGGGCATTCATGGCAATGAGGTCCTCGAACACCGTGGGGTGAAGTTCGCGAAGGTATTTCTGCATTCCCGGCGACTCAAACTGGAATGTTCCTATCGTCCGACCGTCGCAATATAGTTTATATGTCAGCTCGTCGTCGATGGGAATGGTGTCAAGATCTACCACCTCGCCTGTGGTGATGCGGATGTTCTCCACCGCTTCCTTCATTATGGAGAGAGTCTTTAGTCCGAGGAAGTCCATCTTGATGAGTCCTGTTGACTCAATCACATGACCGTCGTACTGCGTGCAGCGCAACTTGTGGCCGGGATCGCTTTTGTCCTCAGCCACCGAAACCGGCACCCAATCGCTTATTTTGTCGCGACAGATGATGAAACCGCAGGCATGGATGCCCGTTCCACGCACAGTGCCTTCAAGCATCTTGGCATACTCCATAGTGTTGTGGAGCTTCGGGTCGGGACTCGCCTCAGCCTCACGCAGTTCGGGAATGCACTTTATGGCGTTGCCGAGGTTCATCTTTAGTCCGTCGGGCAACTTGTCGGGAATGAGCTTGCACAGCCAGTTTGCCTTCTCAAGAGGTAGTTTTTCCACGCGTGCCACGTCCTTGATGGAGTTCTTGGTCGCCATTGTGCCGTAGGTTATGATATGGGCACAGTTCTCATGTCCGTATTTGTCCTCCACCCACTCAAGCACCCTGCCTCGTCCGTCGTCGTCGAAGTCGGTATCGATATCGGGCAGGGAGATACGGTCGGGATTGAGGAAACGCTCGAATAGGAGGTCGTATTTTATCGGGTCAATCTTGGTGATGCCAAGACAGTAGGCAACCACCGATCCTGCCGCCGAACCACGTCCAGGTCCCACCATAACGCCCAGCTCATCGCGTGCGGAGTTGATGAAGTCCTGCACTATGAGGAAATAGCCGGGGAAACCCATGGTCTTCATGATGTGAAGTTCGAAGCGTATGCGGTCGTCAACCTCCTGTGTCAGAGGCATGGGGTAGAGCTTTGCCGCACCCTCGTAGGCAAGTTTGGCAAGATAGTCCGCCTCGAACTTTATTCGGTAGAGTTTGTCGTAGCCTCCCAGTTTTGCTATCTTCTTCTCGCCTTCCTCACGAGGCAGCTGGTTCTCGCCGTTCTCGTCGGAAGTGAATTCCTTGAAAAGGTCCTCTTCGCTGAATTTCTCACGCCACTGTTCCTCGGTTCCGAACTCTTCGGGAATGGGGAAGAAGGGCATGATTGGTGCGTTCTCTATGTCGTAGAACTCCACCTTGTCCAATATTTCAAGAGTGTTTGACAACGCTTCGGGAATGTCGGCGAACACCTCGTTCATTTCCTCGCGTGTCTTGAACCATTCCTGCTTTGAATAGAGCATGCGCGAGGGGTCGTCGAGGTCCTTGCCCGTTGAGAGACAGAGCAAATGGTCGTGTGCCTCGGCATTCTCTTGGTCAACGAAATGAGCGTCGTTGGTACAAACGACCTTTATCCCATATTCCTTCGCCAACTCCACAAGCACCTTGTTTGCCTTTTGCTGCAAGGGGAATGTCTCGCGGTTTGCCCTTATGGTAGGGTCTTTCACCTCGTGGCGCTGGAGCTCAAGATAATAGTCGTCGCCAAAGACACGCTTATACCACTCTATAGCCTCGCGGGCACCAGCGATGTCGTCCTGCAGGATTTTCCTTGGCACCTCGCCAGCTATACAAGCCGAACATACGATAAGGTCCTCATGGTAGCGCTCAAGGTCGGCACGGTCGGTACGCGGACGACCATAAAAACCATCCACCCACGCGTTGGACACAAGTTTTATGAGGTTTTTGTAGCCCCTGTAGTTCTTTGCCAACACGATGAGATGATAACCGCTTCGGTCACCATTGTCCTTGTTCTTGTCTTCCTTGCGGTGGCGCGCCACATACATCTCACAACCAAGGATAGGCTTGAAAGGCTCCAGTCCCTCCTTTTTCCTGCCCCCGTTCACCTTGTTGCAGTAGTCGAAGAATTCTTTAATGCCGAACATGTCTCCATGGTCAGTTACAGCCATACCCTTCATACCGTTGCCAACAGCCTTGTCAACGAGCTTTGCGATACTCGACTGTCCATCCAGAATCGAGTAGTATGTGTGTACATGAAGATGTATAAAATCTTGCATTTTTCGTGTCTTTTTTCGATTTCGAGGTGTAAAGTTACGCTTTATCTGCGAAATAACCAAAAGAAATCACAAAAAGTTTGCTTAATAATCAAAAAAGATGTATCTTTGCACTGCAAAATCAAATCAACGAGTTACCCGATGGGAAGAAGAATCAAGAAACTGAAGAAAATAAGAATACACAGAGAGGGAACAGGCACCCTCACATACAGTATCGTTGGCATTGTTGCAGTCGCAGCTTTGCTGCGTTGGCTCGACGTGTCACCGATAGCGTTTTGGGCATTTGTCGCAGTGTTTGGAACGGTGTGGGCTATAGTCCTCAATTTCTACCGCTGCCCCATACGCGAATTCAAGGACGACACTGAGCGAGTGGTGGTGGCTCCCGCCGATGGTAAGATAGTTGTTATTGAGGAAGTGGAGGAAAACCGCTATTTCCATGACCGCCGTCTGATGATTTCCATCTTCATGAGCCTCTTCAACGTACATGCCAACTGGTTTCCAGTTGACGGAAAGGTAAAATTCGTGAAGCACCGCGACGGAAACTTCCACAAGGCTTGGTTGCCTAAGGCAAGCGAGGAGAACGAGCATGCCGACGTGATGATAACCACACCTGAGGGCGAGGACATTCTTTGTCGCCAGATAGCAGGTGCTATGGCACGCAGAATAGTGACCTACGCCAAGAAAGGCGAGGAATGTTTCATCGACGAGCACATGGGATTCATTAAACTTGGTTCCAGGGTTGACGTGTTCCTGCCATTAGGATCTGAGGTTTGCGTGAAAATGGGACAAGCGACAACCGGCGACCTTACCGTTCTTGCCAAGTTGCCGTGACTATCCCCTCTCACCCCTAATATATAATAATGTATATATGGCAAACTGCATAACGAGGCACATTCCAAACGCCTTGACATCGAGCAACCTCATTTGTGGTTGCATTGCTACAGCCTTCGCTTTTGGAGGTTGCTATGAAAAAGCCTTGCTCTTCATCATCCTGGGCGCGGCGTTTGACTTCTTCGACGGCATGAGTGCCCGCCTGCTTAATGTATCGTCACCAATAGGCAAGGAACTCGACTCCCTCGCCGACGACATCACTTTTGGTGTGGCACCTTCGGCAATGGTATTCGGAGTGCTCTACACCCACGACTATCCCGATTGGCTTCAGGGCGTAAGCCCTATATTGCCATACTTGGCTTTCGTCATGGCGGCCTTCTCTGCCATCCGCCTTGCCAAGTTCAATCTTGACGAACGACAGACAACGTCGTTCATTGGCGTGCCAACGCCAGCCAATGCCCTCTTTTGGGGTTCTCTGATTGTAGGTTGTGAGGACATAATGTCCATATCACCCTACATGACACTACTCACCATAGCCATGGTCTTGGTCTGCAGCTATCTCCTTGTGGTGGAACTTCCACTGTTTGCACTAAAGTTCAAACATTGGGGTTGGAAAGGCAATGAGGTGAAATACGTCTTTATCCTCTCCTCTCTCCCGCTTCTCGCCATCTTTGGAATAGCAGGTATAGCAGTGGTTATCGGATGGTATGTTATCCTCGCAGTAATATCTAACCATTACAAATTGACTTAGTCATGCTCAAAGGGCTTCTTTTTTTCATCATTATTATACTTGTTGTCGTCAGCGCAATAGTTTTGTTTGCTATCAGCATCGTCTTGAGATTCCTAAAGCGCATGAGAAAAATGGCGACAGGCGAACTCGACGAGGACGAGGAATATGAGCGACAATCCACATCACGTCGTCAGCACCAATACGCTTTCCGTGGCGGACGCACAAGCCGAGCCAAACCAAACGGAGAGCAGCAAGGATACCAACAGACACGGACAGAAGACGGAAAGGTGATTATTGACAACCGTCAGCCTGAGGAGCGTAAGCGCAAGATTATTGATGCAGACGAGGGCGAATATGTTGACTATACGGAAGAATAGGGGGTTGGAGACAAGTTGACAAGTTGACGAGTTGACAAGTTGATAGTCCAACCGCAGATAACAGCAGAGTATTAACTTGTCAACTCGTTTACTTGTCAACTCGTCAACTATCAACTCGTCAACTTGTCAACTACTTGTCAACTTGCAGAACCCACTTCAATTATGCACTAAAGTACCTATTGGCTCTCCGTCCATAACTTTCCTCAAGTTTCCAACAACATCCATGTTAAACACATAGATGGGAAGATTGTTTTCCTTGCACATGGTTGTGGCAGTGAGGTCCATAACCTTAAGTCCACGGGTGTAAATCTCATCGTAGGTGATGTCGGTGAACTTCGTTGCCGTAGGGTCTTTCTCAGGGTCGGCGGTGTAGATTCCGTCAACACGAGTGCCCTTAAGCATCACGTCGGCCTCTATCTCTATGCCACGCAGCGATGATCCTGTGTCGGTGGTGAAATAGGGGCTGCCCGTTCCTGCAGAGAAGATGCAGACATAGCCTGCCTCCATTGCCTCTATTGCCTTCCACTTGGTGTAGAACTCACCGATAGGCTCCATGCGTATTGCCGTAAGCACCTTTGTCTTCACTCCAATGGCACCCAAGGCAGAGCTGAGAGCCAAAGAGTTGATTACTGTGGCGCACATTCCCATCTGGTCGCCCTTGACACGATCGAAACCTTTCTGCGAACCACTGAGCCCGCGGAAGATGTTTCCGCCGCCGATGACAATGCCTATCTGCACTCCCATCTCGCTCACTTCCTTAATCTGACGTGCATAATCGGCAAGACGCTCAGGGTCGATGCCGAAATTCTGCTTGCCCATAAGGCTCTCGCCGCTGAGCTTCAAAAGGATTCTCTTATACTTTGCCATATTCACTATATTAAATATTTTACTTCCTTAAACGCATATTCACTCAAGGTTCCGTCGCTTCGCCTCAGGACGATATGTCCGTTTGTCAGTATGTCATGATACTCTGCCACAAACCTGCCACAGCTATCCTCAAACGGGAAGAAACCCAAACGGCGATAGAGAGCAGACTTATACAGGTTGTCTATCTCGTCGTACCGACCTTCATTCACCATTCGCAGATAAGCATCGAAACGCTCTACGACTGCACGGAGCACTTCCATCCTATTAGTTTCAACACCTCTGATATTGAGAAGAGATATTGGGTTGGGGGCATTACCTGAAAAGACTTCCTGATTGACGTTGATGCCTATACCAAGTATGCAAGAACGGATACCTGCACTCGACACGGAACACTCCGATAAGGTTCCACTGATTTTGGAGTCACGATAATATACATCGTTTGGCCATTTTATGGTTATCTCACCGACATATTTCTCCAAAGCGTCACGAACGGCAATAGCTCCAGCCTCAAGCATCACATACTGCCGAGCAACGGGTAATCCCTGCGGAGCGCACTTTATACTGAAAGTGACATTTTTTCCCCTTTCGCTCTCCCATACGTTCTCGCCTTGACCTCTGCCTGCCGTCTGATATTCAGCCAGCGCAACAGTAATCCGTTCGCCCTCTTCTCCACTATAGTGTCTGAGAAAATCGTTTGTCGAGTCAACCTCTTCTACCGTAATAAGTTTTATTAGCTCTGCCATAGATGAGTTTTGGATAGAAAGCGTCCTCTATATGTTTAACGTCATAGTCGCCGGGACCACCGCTTATGGAGATTATGTCGAAACGTATCTCGCAATTAATGCGGTTGCGCTTCACATAGCAGTTGGCTGCGAGAGTCAGGGAGTGAATTTTCTCATCGTCCACAGCCAACTCACCGGCAACTGCGGAACCCCTACGGCGGGTCTTCACCTCAACGAAGACAATCATGTCGGCACCCTTCTGCGCAACAATGTCGATATCACGGTGTCCCGCTTTCCAGTCTTGTGCCAGAATGGTATAACCCTCCCTACGGAGATAGTCGGCAGCAGCCTCCTCTCCCCATTTGCCCAGTATGTTGTGCTCCGCCATAAACTCTGCTACTGATTATTTATGCCTGTTGGCACGCTGCTCACGATATTTCGCTTTCTGTCGTGCCGACCCGCTACCATGGGCACCGGTGATATATTTCTTTTTCTTTGCCTTGGTTTTAACCTTACCGGCATTGGGATCGCCTTTTGGTGCGCCCTTGAACACCAAGCCCCCACCGGCGATTATATCATCAATGTCGCTCATAACTAAATATATTGTATAGGGGAAGTGAGAGGTCGCACCTCTCACCTCTAATTAATGATGGAACAATCTCACGCCTGTGAATGCCATGGCTATGCCATACTTATCGCAGGTTTCGATGACATTGTCGTCACGCACGGAGCCTCCAGCCTGGGCAATATACTCCACGCCGCTCTTGTGGGCACGCTCAATGTTGTCGCCGAAGGGGAAGAAAGCATCGCTGCCGAGAGCCACGCGAGTGTTCTTGGCTATCCACTCTTTCTTCTCCTCACGTGTCAGCACCTCAGGCTTCTCCTTGAAGAACATCTGCCATGTTCCTTCACGGAGCACGTCGTCGTAGTCGTCGCTGATATAAACGTCGATAGTGTTGTCGCGGTCGGCACGGCGGATATTGTCAACGAAAGGCAGCGCCATTACTTTCGGATGCTGGCGCAACCACCAGATGTCTGCCTTGTTTCCGGCAAGGCGTGTGCAATGGATGCGGCTCTGCTGTCCTGCTCCGATGCCTATTGCCTGTCCGTCCTTAACGTAGCAAACGGAATTGCTCTGTGTGTATTTCAATGTTATGAGGGCAATGATAAGGTCACGCTTAGCCTCGTCGGTGAATGTCTTGTTTGCTGTTGGAATGTTCTCGAACAGGGCGGGATCGTCGAGCTTTATCTCGTTGCGTCCCTGTTCAAATGTTATTCCGAACACCTGCTTGCGCTCCACAGGCTCTGGCACGTAGTTAGGGTCAATCTTTATGACGTTGTAAGTTCCCTTGCGCTTGGCTTTCAGTATCTCTATAGCCTCCGGAGTATAGTCGGGAGCAATCACACCGTCGCTCACCTCTCGCTTGATGAGCAGTGCAGTAGCCTCGTCGCAAGTGTCGCTGAGGGCTACGAAATCGCCGTAGGAACTCATGCGGTCGGCACCACGGGCACGGGCGTAAGCACAAGCTATAGGTGAGAGTTCTGTCTTCAGGTCGTCAACGAAATAGATTTTCTTCAGTGTGTCGCTCAAAGGCAGACCGACAGCTGCACCTGCTGGTGACACATGCTTGAACGATGCTGCCGAGGGCAGACCTGTGGCGGCTTTCAGTTCCTTCACAAGCTGCCAGCTGTTGAAGGCATCGAGGAAATTGATGTAGCCTGGGCGGCCATTTATCACCTCTATGGGCAACTCGCCTTCTGTCATATAGATTCTTGAAGGCTTTTGGTTCGGATTGCATCCGTACTTCAATGCTAATTCTTTCATATCCTGTTCTTATTGTTCTTTAATCAAATCTTAACCCGACAATCCTCTTGCCTGGAAGTCTGGTAATAACTATGTCTCTTTTCGGCGACAAAGTTACACATTTTTTTTCAATCTACGCCCATTTGCTGCCATTTATTTCATACCAATGGAAAAATCAAGTGTTGACATTCTTAATGTAGTCTCTTGGAGATACGCCATAGACAGCCTTGAACGCAGTTGAGAACGTGCTGGTATTGCTGAAGCCTACGGCATACATCACGTCGTTGATGTTCTGATGTCCAGCATCGAAAAGACGTGCAGCCTGCTTCATACGGATATTGCGTATGAAGTTGTGTGGCGACTGGTTGGTCAGAGTCTTCATCTTTCTATAGAAATGGACACGACTAAGACCTACCTCACGGGCAATGAAATCGACATTAAGTTCGGGGTTGCCAATATTATTATTAACCACCTTCATCACCCTTTCCATCAGTTTGTCGTCGGCTGTCTGAAGCTCGAGGTTGTCAACCTTGTCCTCCTGACTCTCATTTCCCGACATCTTGTTGCGCATGGTGTTGCGAAGGGCTATGAGATTCAGCATGGTGCGCTTGAGTATCTCAAGGTTGAACGGCTTCACGATATATGCGTCGGCACCTGTTTCAAGACCTTCGAGTTTGTCCTCGTCGCGCGACTTTGCCGTTAGGAGCACTACCGGCAAGGTATTGGTATTGATGTTGCCCTTCAACTTGGCACACAGAGTGTTACCGTCCATCACAGGCATCATGACATCGCTCACCACTATGTCCGGAACATCCTTGATTATTGCGCTAAGGGCATCCTTACCATTGCTAAAGGTAGTGACCTTGAAGCTTGACGAGAGTTCCTTCTCAAGATACTGCTGAATCTCTATATCGTCTTCCACTACCACAGCCCACGGACGCTTTCCACGCTGCTGGACGTTCTGTTCTTGTGCTTCTTCGATGTCAGTATGTTCTACATACGATTCCTCAAGCAGATTGACAATGTCGTTGCTTCTGTCTTCAGCCTCTGCGTCCAAAAGTATCTCGTCTTCGCGAAGATGGGCTTTTCCAAGCGGAAGAGTAACGGAGAATGTTGCTCCCCCACCCTTCTCGTTGTTCTTTGCCGTGATGGTTCCGTGATGGAGCAATACGAGCGAATGGGTAAGGTCGAGACCGATGCCAGTTCCGAAATGCCTGTCGTTTGTCCGTGTGTCGCTTTGATAGAATCGTTCGAAAATCTTGTCCACCTTGTCCTTAGGTATGCCCTCGCCGCTATCGCAAACGGAGATAGTCATGTTTTTGTCATCGTGACTTACTGTAACCACAATACTTCCGCCTGCCGGGGTATATTTGAAAGCGTTTGACAAGAGGTTAACCACCACTTTGTCGAAGTTTGCCAGGTCGAGCCATACGGGCAGTTTCTCGTCCTCGTGTACGAACTCGAAGGTCATGCTCTTTGCCTTTGCATGATATTCAAACATATTGCAGATGTCAGCTACAAATCCTATAGCATCTGTCTCGCGCATTCTCATCTTCATCATTCCCTTCTCTATCTTCCTCAAATCCATAATCTGGTTTATGAGGTGAAGGATTCGCTCCGCATTGCGTTTTATTGTGATATATACACCTGTGCGCTGTGGGTCGTGGTCTTCTTTCAGCAAGGTCATCAGTGGCGATACGATAAGCGTCATAGGAGTGCGTATCTCGTGGCTTATGTTCATGAAGAACTTTATCTTTGCCTCGCTGAGTTCTTCCTGATGCTTGTGTTCCTGCATTCTCATGCGGTCCTGCTCCTTGCGCTTGCGCTGCTGGAAATAGATGCGAAGGATGAGATAAACTATGGCTATATAGAACAGATATGCCACAGTGGATCGATACCACGGCGAGTGGACGACAATGGTAAAATCCCTTGTTTCCGACTCCTGGTTGTTCTTTATCGCCTTCACCCTGAACTTGTATTTTCCCGGAGGCATGTGGCTGAAGTTTATCTCGTTCTGTCCCTGCTGTAGAGTTGTCCACGTGTCTCCATTTATGCTGTAGGCGTAAGAGATATGCTCCGGTGTGTCGTAGGTCAGTGTAGAGAGTTGTATTGAGAAAGAGTTGTCGTCGTATGCGAGGTCGAAATGGTCGCTGTGCATCACTGGCTTCTCACTGATGGTGTAAAAGCCAGACGTCCCGCCTGCCACGATATCTTTTCCGTCCACGGTTATGTTTGTAATATCCACCGTTGCATTCCACTTTTGCATGTGTATTCCGTTGGCGTCAAACCATGTAATGCCTCCCACACCGCCAAAAAGCAACTGCCCGTTGCGTCCGAGCGAAGCGGCTCCGTCGCTGAATTCATTGCCTTGCAGCCCGTCGTCCACATAGTAGCAGCTGAGCTCTTTACCCGTCGTGGCATCTATCTGGCATAGTCCGTGATCCGTACCAATCCAGATACATTTCCCATTGTCTCTCAATATTGAGGCTACACCTCCGTTGGGAAGTCCGTCAGATTCGCCTATTTGCAACGTGCTGCCTGTCGTCAGGTTTCTCCTGTGAAGCCCGTCGTCAGTTCCATACCATAATATGTTACCGTCCGTCTCGGCAACCGAGCGGATATTCACGCTGTAATGCAACACATTCACGCCGAAAGTGCTTGTCCAGGAGTTCTTGTGCGTGTCAAGGCAACAAAGTCCCATCGTCGAGGCGACATAAAGTCGGCTCTGGTCTTGCGAGAGATCAATCTGTGAGATATAGTCGTTCACCAAGGCATTCCTCTTTCTGTCGCCTGTCGCCTCCAAGTCAGCCCTGTAGTTTGTCACTGTCTTGTTTTTCGTATTGTAGCGAAACAGCCCATTGCCCATAGTGGCAATCCAGATATTATCCGTACGGTCTATCTCCAGGTCAAAGACATTAAGTCTCTCATTGCTGCCTATCTTAACATCTGTGTAAGTGAAGTCAGCCACGTTCACATAGCCAAGCCCACGATGATACGATCCTGTCCATATTCTGCCCTCTGAGTCTTCCGCAAGGCAGAGAACCGTTGGTGGATCGGGAATATGTTTTATCTTATGGTGGTTGGCGTCAAGCACGAAAACACCATCCCCATCGGTTCCCACCCACGTAAGTCCACGTGAGTCAATCAGCGTGCTCGTCACACAACAGTCGCCAATCTCGTTTCTGTTGCCCAGCTTATATCCCATATAGCCAAAGCCCACAGGTTTTTCCGGTTGCATGAACACGCCTTTCTGCAACATTCCAATCCAGATGTTGCCTGCCTTGTCCTCCACAAACGTGTTCACCTTTGCATGGCTGAGGTCTATCTCATGGCTAAAGTATGGATTAACGGTCAGTTGGTGGGTTTTCGGGTTCATTATTGCCACACCTTGTCCGTCAAGTCCGAGCAGGATGTTGCCATTGCGGCATTTGTAGAGAGCAGATACATGCATTCCCACCGTTGTCTCCACTGGCACAAAGTCGGCTTTCTTCGAATACTTCACCCATACTCCTTGGTCATAGGTGGAGATATACACACGCCCAAAATTGTCCTCGCAGATGTCCGTAAGCGTTGTTCTTACGATATTGTCAGTAAGCAAGTTTCTCTTCTTTCCGTTCTTCATGGCAACCACACCATTCCTCTCTGTAAGCACCCATAGCCCTTGCCGCGAGTCCTCCATGATTTTCTTTGCCCCTTGAACGTCCTTCAACGGTTCATAACGTACAGCCTTATCCTTGCCAACCATCTTGAACACTCCGTTTCCCGACGTTCCAATAAGCAATGTGCTGTCGCGGAGATAGGCAAAACAACTAACGAAAGAAACAACTTTTTCGCCTTGTGAACCATATAGAGTAACATTGTGGAAAGAGTCGTCGTAATAGGTCTGAACACCACGCTGATTACCAACTATAAGCACCTTATCCCTACCCTGGATAACGGTGTTTATATAGTTTGAGGACATTCCTTCACAACCAGGCATACCTTTTCTGAACACCTTGAAGTTATACCCATCGTAGCGGTTAAGTCCGTTTCGGGTCGAGACCCATATAAATCCATCGTTGTCTTGATAAACATGCCCCACAAAACTGCTCGACAACATCTTGTCGGTATTGAAAAGGCGTCCTGTCTGAGCACTCGCTGGCAACACGCAAGCAAGCAACATCAGTACTGCAACAATCGTTTTTTTCATACTTGGGTAAATGTTCTTTATAGTTATAGTTGTTTCAGATGGCAAAATTAGCAAAAATAACTCAATTCCATCAATAATAAACATTTTTTAACCACATTTACCTTGAAAGATTATTGTGGTTGTCTGGGCTATATTCTCTTCATTCATGCTAAACGCAAATATCGTAATGTTTTATCAGCATTCCGTTAATCAGCAATAATTCATCAACGTTTAAGGTATAAACATTACCGATGGAATCACAGAATGTTTTGTCATCAAGCTAAAGGTCGTCAAGAGAGACATGTATGGCAAAGCGGGCATCAACCTGTTGAAGAATAAACTCTTACTTGAATATGTGCTCATCAACTAAAGAGCTGAAGAACCTACTATTTCAGTACAAAACGTGAGAAGTTTGAAGGGTTTGAGATGTCTTCATTTTGTTAATAAAGAATAATAAGTTGTCAAAACACTTGCCAGTATGTTTGAAAATCTGTATCTTTGCTACGCTCTTTCATTGAATTTTGCAGCGTAAACCATTAATAATAACAATTATGAACAAGAAAACTTTTTTTATTGCGGCACTGATGATTGCCGCAACCTGCATGACAGGATGCAAGGCAGGACAGAAAAACACCACGAATGAAGGACAGGAGATGGAGAACAGCGCAAGTGCGGAGGAAGAACTGGCTGCGGACAGCATCGTTTTCAGCGAAAACGGCGAAGGCTACACCTGCAGCATGAAAATCGACTTCCCGCAAGGCGACGGAAAACTGGACGAGGGTATAAGAAACTTCCTCAATTCGGCATTGGGTGACTTTACTGGCTGTGACAATCCAGACAAGCCAAAAGCTGAATACAAGGGCGATAAAAACAATGGCAAAGCCATGCTCGACTTCTACGGCAAACAACGCAGCAAAGACATGAAGGAGGAATACAAAAGCCTGCTGGAATTCAACGAGGGAGCAGAACCACCTGCTTCTTTCTCCTTCGACGGAAATATAAGACTGAAGGAAAAGGCAGCGAAATACGTAACCTATAGCATTGACTCCTACGTCTATCTTGGCGGAGCCCACGGCTCATCAGTTTCACGCGAGGTGAACATCATAAGGGAGACAGGAAAGGTGCTGACAGAAAGT
The DNA here is from genome assembly GCA_945637645.1 of uncultured Prevotella sp. Taxonomy (GTDB): domain Bacteria; phylum Bacteroidota; class Bacteroidia; order Bacteroidales; family Bacteroidaceae; genus Prevotella. The sequence goes on along the minus strand of CALZDK010000003.1, from coordinate 3,225 downwards.
GTTGACACTACCAAGACAAAGGAATTGCAACCAATACTAAGAAAGGGAGTGATAGACTACTTTAAAGACTGTGGCGAGGATGTCAGTGACGACAAGCTAAACGACATGTTGTTCATCAACGACAACACAATACCTATCCCAGCCTGTACGCCAGCACTAACAAACCAAGGTCTGAAATTCATTTATCAGCAATATGAAATTGGACCATACGCCTTAGGCATGGTAAACTTCACCGTTCCTTACGACAAGATAAAGAAATTCATGACTGGAGAAGCAGCAAAACTAATAGAATAAGGCGAACCACACAGATAAAACAAACGGTGCGTAAATCTTATGGGTTTACGCACCGTTTGTTTTATATAATATATTATTTCTTATGGTTTCTCATCGCAACGAGATGTCAATTAACTAATCAACTCGTCAACTTGTCAACTTGTCAACTTGTCAACTCGTCAACTAACAAACATTATTTTATCTCCATCACCTGCTTTGCTACAGCATTCTCTGGGTCAACCTCCAAGAGTTTAACAGCACACTCCTTAGCCTTAGCCATATCGTTGGCAACACGGGCATAGTAAGAAATGAGATAGAGGTAGCTTTCCTTCAGACGGCTCTTGTCTGAGTTGTTGAGTTCAGTGCGTGTACTGTAAAGCTCGATGAGCTTCTCATAGTATGGCTTCGCAAGAGCATTCTTCTGCTCGTCGTCCATAGCATTGTTTACGCGGGCACGCCAGAATGTAGCATACTCAGCAGCATCGGCATACTTCTCACCAAGCTGTGCGTAAAGCTCGTCAGCCTTCTTAAGGGAAGCCTTCTGAGCATCACCTGTCTCGTTGTTTGATTTGAAGAAATAGAGCTGTGGCAGACCTGCATAGTCAGTAGCTGTTGGAGTAGAGTATGTTGCAAGATACTCCTCATAGTACTTGATAGCCTCATCGTACTTGTCCTGAGAAGCAAGAGCGTCAGACAGAGTCTTGATCACACCAGCCTTCTTGTCCTTAGAGTCGAACTCCTGGTCGAGAGCCTTCTTGAACATATCAATAGCCTCGTCATACTTCTTTGCTCCGTTGAGGGCATTTCCGTAGTATGTATAGTCGAAATAAGAGAACTTGGCGCTGTCAGACTTGTTGAACAAAGCGTCAGCATAGAGCAGAGCCTGGTCATAGTTCTTCATGTCGGTGCTGTTGAAGAAAGCAAGACGGTTGAAAGCAGCGTCGCGTGGCTTCTTTTTCAGACCATACTGAGCCACCTCAAGGCTCTCAGCGTTCTTCTGCTTGAAATAGAGAGCCATGGCATACTCAGTGATGTCACGCTCCTCCATCTTAGAAATGTCAGCCTTCTTGTAAGCGGTGATAGCCTTGTCGAACTCATTAGACATATAGTAAATACGGCCTGCAAGAGCGTCAACGGCAACGTCAGGACGCTGCTTGCGCAGCTCCTCAAGCTTCATAACAGCCACTGTTGGGCTAACCTTGCGATATACATTGGCATACTTATAGTAAGGCTCAGGATTCTTTGGATCGAAGCTGATAGCCTGCTGATACTGCTGTGCTGCCGTACCACCATCCTCACCCATTGCCGAGATGTCGCCAAGAAGAACGTAAGCCTGTGCGCACTTATACTTCGCAGCCTTGTTTGCAAAGTCTGCATAAACGCGGGCCCTGGCAGTGTCCTTTGCCTCGAAATAGGCGCGTGCAATACCAACGAGAACCTCAGGATTCTTCTTGTTCTTCTTATATACATCCTTAACTTGAGCGTCTGCATCAGCAGCATTGCTCTTAATCACCTTTGCGATTGACTCAACTACAGCTTTGTTGTCCTGCTGAGCCATTGCTGGAGCGCTGAATCCTAACATCAGCGCGCCTACTAATACATATTTCATCTGTTTCATAATCAATTGAATTTTTAATTAATATTATGTCGTATGACGAGATTCATTTTTTATTAATTGTTGCTCACGTTCACTTCACGGATATTCAGTTCGCCACGAGTTGGAAGCAAGCCTGCCTTGAAGAAAATGAGCTGACCCTTTGGCGACTGCAGGAAAGAGGCGAAGCCCCAAGGCAGTCCGTTACGCGGGTCGTTAAGCAGTGCGTAGATAGTACGCACCAACGGATAGTTTCCGTTAAATATGTAGTATTGGTATGGTTTCCAACTGTTCATGGCTGTTGCCTTGTCGAGTCGGCTTACCGATACCACTCGTATATTCTTGTTGAAAGTAACGTTAGTCGTGTCCCTCTTGTCGTTTAGCCAGTTGGAACCGATAACGCCGAGTGCGTTCTCATGACTTGACACATAGTTAACCACCTCTTCGCTCTTCTTCACAGCCGTGATATTAGGGCTGTTGATAGGCTTACCGCCGAGTATGGAGTCGGCACAGAAATGCACGGTGCTTGACTTTGCGTTGTCGAAAACGACATCAAATTCGCCCAGTTTAGATGATGGGAAGACATCTTTCCATTGCTTTGCCTCTCCACTGAGTATTCTCTTTATGTCCTTTATGGAAAGACAAGTGTCGGGATTGGCATTGTTGACAATTAGGGCAAGACCATCATAAGCCAACGGAATGGCCCTGGGCATGAATTTGCGGTCCTGAAGATTCTTCTTCTCCTTTGGTGTGAAATTCCTTGTAGTGATGGCGAGCCACACCTTCTCGGTCATCAGCATGTTCACGGCATCAAGCTCATTAGTGTAAATAGGCTTGAGTTTCGCCTGTGGATACATGCTTTCGAAAATGTCCCTTTGTTCTTCGATAATAGGACTGAAACTATCGTCGGAAACGAAGGAAACCGTTCCCGTTGAATAAGTATCAGTCCTACCACTTTTAGGTTTGTTGCTGCAGGACAGCAACAAACCTAAAATGAGAGTCAGTCCAACCAATATGTTGAATCTGTTTTTTGTCATATCAGTGCAATTAAACTATTACTGCAATCTGAAGGTTACTGGCAATGTGAACTTAACACGCACTGGACCACCATTCTGCATACCAGGGTTCCAGTGAGGCATGCTCTTTGTCACACGCACGGCCTCCTTGTCGAGTGATGGGTCAACAGACTTGGCAACACGCACGTCGGTGATAGAACCATCGCGCTCAACCACGAATGTCACGATTACACGACCCTGGATACCGTTCTCCTCAGCAACAACCGGATAGCGGATGTTCTTTGAAAGGAACTCGAAGAGAGCTGCCTGTCCACCAGGGAACGATGGCATCTGCTCAACGAC
>CALZDK010000002.1 GCA_945637645.1 uncultured Prevotella sp. | reverse complement strand
GCACTGCGTAGATTCTTCATAGTGTATATCGATTCTGTAAGGGTTATTATTTTTTTACTATGTCAGAACATAAGAAGAATCAAACAGAAATGAAGTACTTTAGAAGGCAGTTACGCAAAAATAGTACTCCTGCAGAATGTACATTGTGGAAACTGCTTAAGGGCAAACATATTGATGGTATGTCTTTTCGTAGGCAATATAGTGTTGATAGATATATTATTGATTTTTATTGTCCTCAGTTGAAATTAGGTATAGAGTTGGATGGAGATTATCATTATTATGGTGGTGCTAAAGAGAATGATATTGATAGGGAAAAATTCTTGTTACAGTATTACGGAATAAATATTATCAGATTTGAAAACAAGGTGGTTTTTGAACAACCACAATCGATTGTTAACAAGATTATTGAAATTAAAAATAAACGGTAATGCAAATAATGGTAATTACTCTCCCACAGTTCATTACGGACGAGGGCATGTTTATTAACTCCTTATTTGAGAATGGAGTTGACAGGGTGCATATACGCAAGCCGGGAGCTTCGGTGGAGGAACATCGTGAACTGATAGAGGCAATAGACAGTAGGTGGTATGGGAAACTGTCGCTACACGATTGTCATTGTCTTGCCTCGGAGTATGGCTGCGGAGTACACCTTAACGGAAGGAACCCAAATGTGCCATTGGTCAAGGTGCCTAAGTTGTCCGCTTCGTGCCATTCAATAGAGGAGGTGGCGGAGCGTAAACTAAAGTGTGACTACGTTTTCATGAGTCCCATTTTCGACAGCATATCGAAGCAAGGCTACCATTCGGCATTCTCGCATATGGACATAGAAAATGCCGCAAAGAGCGGTGTCATAGATGACAGCGTGATTGCTCTTGGCGGCATTTCATGGGAGAGAATACCCCTTGTGGAGGCTATGGGATTCGGAGGTGCTGCCTTGCTTGGCGACGTGTGGAAGGACGTTACTTTATTTTGTCGAAACCTTCGCCAAACACACCTTGGCAGAACGACTGCGAGACCATAGCGTTGGGGTCGATGCGCTTTATGGTGTTGAACACTTCCTGCGACTCGTATTTTCTTGTCAAGATGATGAGTATCTTCACGTCGCTTTTCTTAAACCAACCTGTTCCTGACAATACAGTCACTCCACGGTGCATGCGCTCGTTGACGATGTTGGCTATCTCGTCATATTTCTTCGAGATAATGAGGAACTGCACTGTCTGACGAGTACCGTTGATGATATAGTCGCAGACGTAGGCTGCCACGAAGGTGAAGCACAGACCATAGACGATCGTCTCGGTGCTGTGGAAGAGGAAATAGGAAGAGGCGATGATACACATGTCTATCATCTGCATGGCACGTCCGAAACTCATTCGGGTGTATTTGCCAAGCAGGGCTACAAGTATGTCGGTGCCTCCTGTTGAACCGTTGTGGGAGAAGACAATACCAAGTCCGGCTCCGCCCAACATACCTCCAATAAGCACATGCATGAACTTGTCTTCGCCAGCCGTGATGATGGGATTGTTCATGAAGATTGGGCGGAGGGCATCGATGAAGATGGACATTATGGTAACGCCTACTATCGTGCGCAGTACAAACTGTTTCGACAGTGCTTTGTAGGCAAGAACGAGCAGTGCCACGTTCATAAACCAAAGCATCACGCCAGGTGGAAGGCCGAAAGCATAGTAGAGCAATGAGCAGGCACCGGTCATGCCACCCATAACGACTTTCTCTGGCAATATGAAAGCATTGAAACCTGTGGCATAGAGGAAAATGCCGACAGTGATGAAGAAATAGTCCTTCACCATTTGCTTGCGCTTCATTTTCTTGCGTTGCGCCTTTTCTTCGTCAGTGTAATTGTATTCCATTGCTATTTGTTTTTCTCAATTCTTATTCTCGCATCCACTGCCACTATGTCGTCGCCATCGGCGAGCAATGGATTGATGTCCAGCTCCTTTATCTCGGTGGCGAAGCGGAGTAGGGTGGAGAGACGTACAATTATTTCAGTGTATTTCTTCTCGTTGATGCCTTGCTGACCGCGTGTGCCACGGATGATCTTGTAGGCGCGCAGGGAGTGAATCATAGATGAGGCTTCCTCGTAACTAAGCGGAGCAAGACCGCTCGACACGTCCTTCAGCACTTCTACAAATATGCCGCCCATGCCGCAAAGCACTACATGACCGAAGCGTGTCTCGTATTTTGCGCCAATGAACAGCTCCTTGCCACGAAGCATCTTCTGTACCATTACTGAGTGTGCGCCTTCAATCTTCATCATGCGGTCGAACTCCAGTGCAAGATGCTCCGCACTGCGGATGTTGAGAGCCACGCCTCCAACGTCGCTCTTGTGTAACGGTCCAACCACCTTTGCCACAACGGGATAGCCTGTCTTTTCGGCAAACTCCACGAGTTGTTGCTTATCGTTGCTCACCTTCTCAGGTACCATGGGAATGCCTGCACTCTCGAAGAGCTGTCGCACTATGTTTGGCTCAACGAAACCATCATTCTCGACACTGGAGATGATGTCGCGAATGCGTGGCACATCCACTCCGAATAGCTCTATCTCTGGTCGTGCGGGATTGGGAGTGGAAATTATGCGGGAGAGCGAAACGGCAAGGGTAACCTCGTCGCTGAAGTTCACATGCCCCTTCTTCAGAAACTCTGCCACTTCGGGTCCTGCCGTGTGGAGACAGGGAAGGATGGGGAATATAGGTTTCTTACATTCCAGTATCTTCTTGTGAAGCACATCGTAGGTCTCGAAGAGCTTCACCAATCCAGGAGTTCCAAATATAACCATTATGGCGTCCACCTCGTCGAAGCGGTTTTCGCAATAGTCTATCGCTGTTGCAAGATGTTCGGGAGTGCCTGTGGCGAGAATGTCTATCGGATTTGCCACCGACGCTCCGGGATAGAGTTTCGACTTCAGCTCCTCGGCTGCCTCGCCAGTGAACTGCGGCACTTGCAGACCTCCCTTCGACAGTGCGTCGGTGAGCATCACTCCTGGGCCTCCAGCATGGGTAACGATGGCGAAACGTGAGAGGGTAGGCTCAGTGGTGAGTGGTGAGCTCTGAGAGGTGATAGGTGGCAGACAGGTGAATATGCAGCCCACGGTGGTCAGTTCCTCGCGCGAGAAGCAACGCACTATTCCCGCCTTACGGAACAAGGCTTCCACGGCGGAGTCGCTGGTGGCAATGGCTCCTGTGTGAGACGATGCGGCACGGCTTCCGCTCTCGCTCGACCCGCTCTTTATGGCGGCTATGCGGCAGCCCTTGCGTATGAGCGAGCTGGCATGGAAGAGGAGCTTGTCGGGGTTGGAGATGTTCTCTATATATAGAAGCTTTATGGTAGGGTCGGTTTCGGGGTTGAAGTTCTCGTCCATATATTGCAGCACGTCCTCTATGCCTATCTGTTTCCCGTTGCCTATCGACCATACGGAGTTGAACTGCAGACCTTTCATCACCGCCGACTCAAGAATGAACACTGCCGTGGCACCTGAGCCGCTGATGAAGTCAACACCACGCGGGTTGAGCTGCGGAATGGGCTTGGTGAACACGCTGTGGTGATGGTTGTTGAGCAGACCGATGCAGTTAGGGCCTATAAGAGCGCAGTCGTGCTTGCGGCAGGTTTCCAGTATCTCTTCCTCAAGCTTCGCTCCATCCTCTGTTTCCTCGCCGAAGCCTGCCGAGATGATGATGAATGCCTTCACCTCTTTTGTCTCCGCCAGCACTTTTACGGTGTTGGGACACATTGGTGCAGGAATTACAAGCACAGCGAGTTCCGTTGGCGGCAGCTCGCTGATGTCGTGAAACACCTTTATGCCCTGTATCTCGTCCTCCTTTGGGTTGACTATACGCAGTGTTCCATTGTAGCCTCCGTTAAGGATGTTTCTCACTATGGCTCCTCCAGGCTTGTGGTAGTTGTTGGAGCCACCTATAATTACAATAGATTCCGGTTGTAAGAGTTGCTTGTTTATCATAGCTTTTATTTTGGCTGCAAATATACGCAAAGTTGCAGAAACTACAAAATAAATCGCCAACTTTTTATAAAAAAAGAGGCAGACCACAAAGGGCCTGCCTCCTACACTCTAATATTCATATTAGTTTCTGAAAACTAAACGTCCTTCTGCGGCATCTATCGTTATCGGTTTCTCACGCGACACTTCCTCGGAGAGCAACTTACGGGAGAGGTCGTTGAGGATGCAGCGCTGGATGGCACGTTTCACAGGTCGTGCGCCAAACTCCGGGTCGTAGCCCTCGGTGGCAAGTGCGTCTATGGCTGCGTCCGTGACGTTGAGCTGGAAGCCCTGTGGCTCGAGCATGCGTCGTACGGCGTTTATCTGCAGGCGCACCACGTTGGCTATCTCGTCCTTCCTCAGAGGCAGGAACATTATCGTCTCGTCTATTCTGTTGAGGAATTCCGGACGTATCGTCTGCTTCAGCATATCGAGAATCTTGTTCTTGAGCGAATTGATGAACTCTGGGTCGAAAGAAGAGTCTTCATTCTTCTTCCTTAATTCTTCATTAATCATCTGACTGCCAAGGTTTGACGTCATTATGATAATGGTGTTCTTGAAGTTTACCGTACGACCCTTGTTGTCGGTCAGACGACCGTCGTCGAGCACCTGTAGCAGTATGTTGAACACATCGGGGTGAGCTTTCTCTATCTCGTCGAAGAGCACTACAGAGTATGGTTTGCGTCTTACTGCCTCGGTGAGTTGCCCGCCCTCGTCGTAACCTACGTATCCAGGAGGCGCACCGATGAGCCTTGTCACGCTGAACTTCTCCTGATATTCGCTCATGTCGATACGTGTCATCATCGTCTCGTCGTTGAACAGATATTCTGCCAACGCTTTCGCTAACTCTGTCTTTCCCACACCTGTGGTGCCAAGGAATATGAACGAGGCGATAGGACGCTTTGGGTCTTGAAGACCTGCCCGGCTACGTCTGACGGCATCGCTCACGGCTGATATTGCCTCCTCCTGGCCAATTACGCGCTTGTGCAGCTCCTCCTCAAGATGTAGCAGCTTTTCGCGCTCGCTCTGCATCATTCGTGTTACTGGGATTCCTGTCCAGCGGCTCACAACCTCGGCTATGTCGTCGGCTGTCACCTCCTCGCGTACCATTGCCTCGCCGTCTTGAGTGGAACGCAGTTGCTCCTGAATCTTCTTGATGTCGTCCTCAAGCATCTTCAGTCGGCTGTATCGTATCTCTGCCACACGCTCGTAGTTGCCCTCGCGTTCGGCACGTTCCGCCTCCAACTTAAGATTCTCCATCTGCTGCTTATCGTCCTGAATACGGTTTACGAGAGCTCTCTCGCCTTCCCATTTTGCCCGATATTGTTTCTCCTTGTCGCGCAGTTCGGCAATGTCCTTGTCAAGCTGTTCCAACTTCTGCGTGTCGTTTTCGCGCTTTATCGCCTCACGCTCTATTTCCAGTTGCTTGAGTCGGCGTGTTGTCTCGTCGAGCTCCTCTGGTACAGAGTCGTGCTCCATCCGCAGTTTGGCGGCAGCCTCGTCCATGAGGTCGATAGCCTTGTCGGGGAGGAAACGGTCGCTGATGTAGCGTTCCGACAGTTGGACAGCGGCTATGCAGGCATCGTCCTGAATACGCACCTTGTGGTGGTTCTCGTAGCGTTCCTTCAAGCCTCTAAGTATGGAAATTGCGCTCAGCTCGTCTGGCTCGTCCACCATCACAGTCTGGAATCTTCTTTCGAGAGCCTTGTCCTTCTCGAAATACTTTTGGTATTCGTTCAGTGTCGTTGCACCGATGCTTCGCAACTCACCACGGGCAAGTGCTGGCTTCAGAATGTTTGCTGCGTCCATGGCTCCCTCGCCGCCTCCGGCACCAACAAGTGTGTGTATCTCGTCGATGAAGAGGATGATGCGTCCGTCGCTCTTTGTCACCTCGTTGATTACCGATTTCAGACGTTCCTCAAACTCACCCTTGTATTTCGCTCCTGCAACCAGAGCTCCCATGTCAAGTGAGAAGAGTTGCTTGTCCTTAAGGTTTTCAGGCACGTCGCCCCTCACAATTCTCTCTGCCAAGCCTTCCACAATGGCTGTCTTTCCCGTACCCGGCTCGCCTATGAGAACAGGGTTGTTCTTTGTTCTTCGCGAGAGAATTTGCAGCACACGCCTTATCTCGTCGTCACGACCTATCACTGGGTCGAGTTTTCCCTGGCGTGCTTCCTCCACGAGGTTCTTGGCATATTTCGAAAGGCTCTGGTAGTTGTCGTCAGCCGACTGCGACTGCACCTTCTGTCCTTGGCGCAGTTCGTCTATCGCTTTGCGCATCTCCTTCTCCGTGCATCCTGCGTCCTTTAGTATTCGGCTTGCGGTGGTGTTGGCTCCAACAATAGCGAGCAGCATCGGCTCTACGCTCACAAACTGGTCGCCCATCTTCTGTGATATGTCTGTGGCTTTTTGGAGAATGTTGTTGGTGTCGTTAGAGAGATAGGGTTGTCCGCCCTGCACGCGAGGCAGGTGACTTATCTCCTGCGTCACGAGCATATCCACCTGTTTGGCGTTCACTCCCAACTTTTGGAATATGAAGCCCGTCACATCCTTTGCCTTGGTCATTATTGCTTTCAGCAAATGGACAGGCTCTATGGACTGTTGTCCTGAACTCTGTGCCAGGTTCACCGCCTCCTGGACGGTCTCCTGAGCCTTGATTGTGAATTTGTCGAATGTCATGTCTTGACTCCTTTCTTTTTTGTTTATTAGTGTTTTTTCTCTATCCGCTCTCCCGCAATAGCCGTGCCAATCACTGCACTTATGTCAAAATGGCATCATATTCCGTCAAAATGGCATGTTTCGCCAAAGTTATTTTGTGAAGTTTTTGTCTTTCGTCTTCCTTCGGGATGGTCTCGAGATGCCTTCGAGACGACTATGTGCGTTTTGTAAACTTTTCACGCCGCAAAGGTAAGAAAGAAATCTATATTATCCAAATTCTTTAGTATTTCCTCTTTGCCAGCAAATGGCGAATGACGATATACAAGTTGGGGAACAGGATGAAGGGTTTGAGACTCCTCGAGATGAATTGCGAGTCAACTTGTTTCAACAGTGAGACCAAGACCTTGGTAATGGTTTTCCTATCATGGAATATGCGTCGGTAGTGGATTGTGAACCAAAGGACTATATTAACGTTCGCGCACACGTTATCTGTCAGCTTCTGCCTTACAGCCCCAGTTGTGTTTGTTGAAGCCTTGGAGACGATGTCTATAGAACGACAGCCGAGAAGAAGTTTCTCTGTTGACATATTTGCCACACAAGAGGTGGTGTTGCGGCGGTAGAGGTAGAATAGGACATCGGAGTTTATAAAGGTATTGCACTTTAGCATGGCTTGTGTGATGAATGCCCAGTCTTCCATAAACGACACCTTTGGCGGAAAGCAGAGATTGTGGTCGGCAATGAGTCGGCGTGAGATGAGGTAGCCCCAGCAATATCCCTCTTTCAGTTTAGTCACTTTCACTATTGCGTCGTCGCCCGACATCAGTTCGGTGGAACTTCCGTTACAGCTATAGCCTTCGAACAAAGCCTCTTGTGGCACTTCAATATGTGCTGCTTTCACCATTTCAGCCTTGTTCTCCATTGCAATCCGCAAAAGCTTGGCGAGGCTTCCCCCGACGAGCATATCGTCGGCATCCACAAAGGTGACATAGTTGCCCTTTGCCATTTGAAGAGCGTTGTTTCGTGTGCAAGCCACTCCTTGATTTTCTTGCCTGACTACGATAATGTTGTCGTGGCCAGTAGCGTAAGCAGAGGCAATGCCGTAGCTGTTGTCAACGCTTCCGTCATCTACAATTATTATTTCAAAGTCAGACTTGTTGAGACCTTGTGCAAGAATGCTGTCGAGGCAATGCTTTATGTACTTTTCGCAGTTATACAGCGGAATTATTATAGATAGCGTTGTTTCTTGTTCCATTGTTTCTTATATTTCTCTTACGACTTTTTCCATTTGGAATCGCCATGACAGATGTTCCACGGTGTTTCTTATTTCAGTGGGGTTGACGTCGTGGGTGTCGATAAAGTCGATTATTTGTCTTATGTTTACAGGCGACTCGTCGGCAGGAGCTTTTATGATGTATGGCTTGTCCTCAAAGTCGTTGTCTGTTTCGGAATAGATGAAAGGGATGCCTCGTGCGGCGTATTCTCGGTTTTTGAGTGTTTTGATGTTGGTGATGCCACTTCTGTGGCGACCGAGACTTCCTATGGCAAAGACGCATTGGTTGAAAACCTCGTCGAGCTTGTCGCCAAAAAGTTTTCCGTGGTTGACGACGTATTGCCCGATGTTGTATTTCTTTGCTGTCTGTTCCACGGTGAGATAGCCGTTGCTCGTTGTCCCACGGTCGTCTTCCCAACCGACTACATGGAAAAAGACTTTACGGGCGTCGGGATTCAGCTTGTAGTATTCTCCCATCCCGGCGACAAGTCTGTCGAATCCGTGCCAATAGTGAATTTCTGCTACAGCAATTAAGTGTATGTCGTTCTGCTTCTTTGGATTATGAATAGGTATGCTGTCGAGGTCTATGCCGTTGCTTATGCAGATGGTGCGTTTGCCGAAGATGGTTTCCTCGTTTGAGAATGTCACTATTGCCTCCATCTTTTTCGCGAGAGCCTTTCTGAATAACTTGTCGATATAGAGTGGAATTTTATATTTCAGAGGATAGCCCTTAAATTCAGAGTCGTAAGGATAGGTTGGTATTTCCGTAATACACTTTATTCCTCGCTTGTTTAGTTTGTGGAATAGCCTGACGAGAATTGGGCTTGCATTCATAAAGCTTCGTGCATAGACCATCTCTATGGCATTTACCGCACAATAATTGTATATACAATCCAGTTGCGTTCTCGACCGAATTGCCGCCAACGCTCCTGTGCCATAGTCGGCAATCACCTTGTTGCCGACATATCTGCAACGATGTCCGCGAGGGTCAAAGTCGTAGTAGCAGAGATGAACCTCATGCCCATTCTGCCGCAACCCCTTCACTTGATAGTGAATTTTCTTGCTTATGCCGCTCTCGTCGGAGAAACCGTGATATACGAGGAAGAGAATTTTCATCTTGAAATAAAATTATAAATATTGTCAACCACTAATGCAGGCTTCCAAAAGAAAGTATGGATAATGTTGTAATGGTGTCTATACCATCGGGCTTTTCTCAGATTTAGAAGAGGATAGAACGACATCAGTGTCATCAGTGCCAGGAAAGGTCTTTTCTTTCTCATCATAGTGTGGAAGATTTGGCTTCTTATCTTTTTTAGTTCCATTTCATAATGATTGAAATTGGAAATTTGGGATTTGTTGCTCATAAGATAATCTATTGTATTGATGAGCATGGTGAACGATCTTACGCTTTTCCCTACAAAAGCTGGGCGGTCGAGCGTTTCCATGAAGTTTTGAAGTATTGTGATGTAGTCTTTGCAGCATTTTTCAACTTTCTCCCTTCTTGCCGCAAGCATTATGCCCCCCTCATTCTTACGATAGAAATATGTCACATCGGGTATAGTAACCACTTTTGAGGCATAGGGTAGAAGGTTGTAGTTCCAGAGGTTGTCTTCAAAATATATTCCTTCCATAAACCTTAGACATCTCCTGTCTATAAGTTCCTTTTTTACAAGGCTGTTCCACGCAGTTAATATCCAATTTTCACCCAAGAGCAAGTGGTTCGTGTTTTCAAACGATTTTGTAGCGTTTGACTTGAGAAGATTGTAGTTGTGTTGCTCGTCAAAGGCATTGCCGGTTATGATTTCCGCATCAGGATATTGTCCGTAGGCTTTCATCAGCAGCGCTAATGTATTATCAAAGATATAGTCATCGGAATCGATGAAATAAATGAATTTTCCCGAAGCAATGTCAAGTCCAGTATTCCTGCTTGCCGACAGCCCTCTGTTTGCCTCATGCCGTTGGGTAATGAATGTCATTTCTCCGTTGTAGTTGCTTATTATCTCGTTGACAATGTCCATGGAACGGTCGGGAGAGCAGTCATCGACAATGATACATTCTATTTTCGAATGATCGTAAGTTTGGCTAATGACAGAATTGATACATTCTGCCACATACTTTTCTACGTTGTAGATTGGAATTATTATTGATACATCTTTCATAAGTTTGGTTCTTTAACTTGTTTGTTGATATCATTTGAACAGCATGCAATATGTATCATTGTTTCAGATTCTTACGTCAGCAATTATTGTTATTCTATGCAAATGTACAAGTTTTATTGATAAAACCAAATGTTTAGAGGATTTTTTCCACTATAGGTGCCATATCGTAGTATTTGTACTCGGCAAGGCGACCACCGAAGATGATGTCTGGCTCTTGGTCAGCCAATGCTTTGTATTTTGCGTAGAGGACGGTGTTCTTGTTGTCGTTCACTGGATAGTATGGCTCCAGTCCGTCGTGCCATTCCTGTGGGTATTCCTTGGTCACAACAGTCTTTGGTATGTCATATACCTTGTCGCCGAACATCTCGAAATGTTTGTGCTCGATGGTTCGTGTGTATGGAACTTCCAAGTCGGTGTAGTTTACCACGGCATTACCTTGATGGTTTGGTACGTCGTGGATGTCGTGCTCAAAACGAAGGCTGCGGTAGTCGAGCTTTCCGTATCGGTAGCCATAGAATTCATCTATCTTGCCTGTAAACACCAGCTTGTCTGCCAGCTCTTTCCACCTTCCTGTGTTTGCCAATGGTAGCCTGTCGCTATTATTGAAGAAATCGATGCCGACAACTGTGTCACAGCTGTTTAAAAGACCTTCAATAAGTTTATTATAACCTCCAATAGGTATGCCTTGGTAAGAGTCGTTGAAATAGTTGTTGTCATAGACAAACCTAATTGGCAATCGCTTGATGATGAAGGCGGGAAGGTCGGTGCAGCATCGTCCCCATTGCTTCTCGGTGTATTCCTTTATCAGTGTCTCGTAGATGTCCTTTCCCACGAGCATGAGGGCCTGCTCTTCAAGGTTCTGAGGCTCGCGTCCGTTCAGCTTTTCTATTACTTCCTGTCGTTGCTCGTCGATGATGTGTCGTGCCTCGTCGGGTGTGGTGATGTTCCACATTCGGGCGAAGGTGTTCATGTTGAACGGTAGATTGAAGAGTTTTCCGTGATATTTTGCGAGGGGCGAATTGGTGTAGCGGTTGAACGGCACGATGGAATTGACAAAGTCCCACACCCGTTTGTTCGAAGTATGGAAAATGTGTGCACCGTATTTATGTACGTTTATTCCTTCGATGTTTTCACAATATATGTTGCCTCCCAGATGGTCGCGCTTGTCGATAACAAGACATCTCTTGCCTTGTTTTGTCAGTTTGTAAGCCATCATGGCTCCGTAGAGTCCGGCACCAACAATAAGATAGTCGTATTTTCTTTCTTCCATGTTGCTTATTGTCTAATGAGGTTCTCTTCTGAGTCCTCGTATTTGTCTTTAGTGAAAAATATGCGGCTGATTCCCTTCAGCTGGATTTTCGCCCTGTAGATCAGGCTGCCGAATAGCGAGCCGCTGCCAAGGGTGCCATAGCCTGTAACGGGGCGAGCCTTGCTGTCGTGTGTGAAAGCTATGCGTCCGTATTTCTTCAGCGAGAGTGCCAGCGATCCATCCTCGCCGCGGCGTATGTCGGTGCGTATCTTCTCCTTGCGTGCATAATCGGCGTTGAAGGCGAATACCATGCCACGGATGCAGAGCTCCGGACGCTTGAAATGCTGAATGAAGAGGAATATGTCGCGAATGAGCTCAAAAAACCAAAGTCCGAGGCGTGAGTGGTTTTCGTCGGGATAGTAGCTCCAGAAGGATCCTACACAAGAAACGCCTGGCTTTGTCAGCTTTTTCATCATGGTGTCGATGTAGAGTGGGGGATAGAATGTGTCGGCATCTATGAAGAAATGGTAGCGTCCGCGGGAGTTGTCGAGTCCGCATTGGCGTGCGAAGCCCGGACTCTTGCGTTCCTCGTTGAAATATCTTATTCCGAAAGCCTTATAGACATCCTCCGTTTCGTCGGTAGAACTGTTGTTGATACCAAGTATCTCTATCGGGTATGATGTCTTCAAGTCACTTAGCGACCAAAGGCAGGAAGAAAGGCGCTTTGCCTCGTTGTAGGCAATGACTACCACCGACACCAAAGGCTCGTCGCTCTGCATGGAGCTGAGCTTGCCGCGTATATCTGCAATGATGCCGTCGGGTACCTCCTTGAAAGGCTTCTCATATATTGATAGATATTTCTTATACCATGCCATAGTATTCTTGTTGGATTGTTTGCGGCAAAGTTACATATTATTTTCCAAACCTCCAAGCCTTTCTCCCTTTTTTTGTCTTTCCTGTGGAAGAATAGCAAGAAAGCTACTAAAAAATTTGCATAAATGGCGAAATTTTATTATTTTTGCGCCGAATTTTGAAGACATAAAATCATAAAATAATGAATATTTCATACAAATGGTTGAAAGAATACGTTGATTTCGACCTTACACCACAGGAGGTATGTGATGCACTGACTTCTACAGGACTTGAAGTCGGCGCACTTGAGGAAGTGCAAAGTGTCAAAGGCGGTCTGAAGGGACTGTATGTAGGTAAGGTGCTTACATGCGAGATGCACCCCAACTCTGACCACCTCCATGTGACAACAGTGGATTTGGGACATGAAAATCCTTCACAAATCGTATGTGGAGCACCAAATGTGACAGCAGGACAAAAGGTGATAGTTGCCGATTTGGGATGCGTGCTCTACGACGGAGACAAGGAGTTTGTGATAAAGAAATCCAAACTGCGTGGCGTAGAGAGTTGCGGAATGATTTGTGCTGAGGACGAGATAGGCATTGGTACAAGCCACGATGGAATAATCGTACTGCCTGAGGATGCCCCCGTGGGACAGCCTGCCGCTGAATACTACAATTTGGAGAGCGACTGGCTCATAGAGGTTGACATCACGGCTAACCGTGCCGACGCATTGTCGCACTGGGGAGTTGCGAGAGACCTCTATGCTTGGCTCGTTCAGAATGGCTACGAGACAAGTCTTCACCGCCCAGACTGTAGCGCATTTGCCGTTGACAACAACAACCTGCCCATAGAGGTGGAGATCGAAAACAACGAGGCTTGCCTGCGCTATGCCTGTGTGAGCGTAAAGGACTGCGACGTGAAGGAAAGTCCTGAATGGCTGAAGAACAAACTGAGAGTGATTGGTCTAAGACCTATTAATAATATAGTGGATATCACTAACTATGTGATGATGGCTTACGGTCAACCAATGCACTGTTTTGACGCTGACATGGTGAAGGGCCACAAGATTGTGGTGCGCACCCAGCCGGAAGGCACTAAGTTCGTGACACTCGACGGTGTTGAACATACCCTCGGCACACACGACCTCAGTATCTGCAATGCCGAGGAACCCATGTGTATAGCAGGAATTTTTGGTGGCAAGGGTAGCGGCACCTATGAGACCACTCGCGACGTGGTGTTGGAGAGTGCTTATTTCCATCCCACATGGATACGCAAGAGCGCCCGCCGTCATGGATTGAGTACCGACTCGTCGTTCCGATTCGAGCGTGGCGTTGACCCTAATGCCACCATCTATGCCCTTAAGCAGGCTGCAATACTTTGCAAGGAGTTGGCTGGCGGAAAGGTGGCAATGGAGATTTGTGACGTTTATCCGAAACCTATAGAGAATGTTAAGGTGCGCCTTGAATACGACTATGTGGACAACCTCATAGGTAAGAATCTGGAACATGAGACAATAAAGAACATCTGCAAGTCGTTGGAGATGACCATCACCTCCGAGGACAGCAACGGACTCGACATCGAAGTGCCTGCATACAGGGTTGATGTGCAGCGTCCCTGCGACGTGGTTGAGGACATACTCCGCATCTATGGCTACAACAACATAGAGATTCCAACACAGCTGAAGAGCTGCCTCGTGATAAAAGGCGAGGAAGACAAGAAGCACAAACTTGCCAACATCGTTGGTGAGCAGCTTGTGGGAAGCGGTTTCAACGAGATACTCAACAACTCACTCACCCGTGGTGCTTACTACGACAACCGCAACGCTTGGCCTGCAGAAAATTCGGTAAAGATAATGAATCCGCTCAGCTCCGACCTCAGCGTGATGCGACAGACACTGCTCTTCGGAGGTTTGGAGAGCATAGAGCACAATGCTAAGCGCAAGAACGGCAATCTCCGTTTCTTCGAGTTTGGTAATGTCTATCATTTCGATCCAGAGAAGAAGAACGACGAGAACCCGATGGCAGCATATAATGAGCAATATCACCTGGGACTCTGGCTTACGGGAAAGCGCGTGGAAGGATCATGGGCTCATCCCGACGAGGACAGCTCATTCTATGAGCTTGAGGCTTACGTTGAGAATATCCTCAGCCGCATAGGCCTTAATCAGGGTGCCACAGTGCGCAAGAAGAGCCAGAACGACATTTTCATGGCAGGAATCACAGTGGAGAATCGTGGAGGAAAGCAACTCCTTGAGATGGGAATACTGTCGAAGAAGGTGCTGAAGGTTGCCGATATTGACCGAGATGTTTATTACGCGGAGCTCAACTGGTCGGCACTGATGAAGGCAGTGCGCAAGAACGAGGTGCTCTACAGTGAGATAAGCAAATATCCCGCCGTGAGCCGCGACCTCGCCTTGCTGGTTGACGAGAAAGTGGAGTTTGCCGAGATAGAGCAGATAGCACGACAAACAGAGAAGAAACTGCTAAAGAGCGTTGAACTTTTTGACGTGTATGAGGGCAAGAACCTGCCTTCAGGCAAGAAGAGCTATGCAGTGAACTTCATTCTCCAGGACGAGACAAAGACTCTCAACGACAAACAGATAGAGGCTATTATGTCGAAACTCACTACAAACCTCAAGAGCAAGTTGGGAGCAGAACTGAGATAGGAGGAAGATTTATTAAGTCAAAAATTTAAGATTTAAAAATATAATCCAATGGGAAGAGCATTTGAATATCGTAAAGCTACGAAACTGAAGAGATGGGGACACATGGCCCGCACGTTTACAAAAATCGGCAAACAGATTGCCATAGCAGTAAAGGCAGGTGGACCTGACCCAGAGAATAATCCGCATTTGCGTGCCGTAATACAGACAGCAAAGCGTGAGAACATGCCACTCTCCAATGTGGAGCGTGCCATAAAGAACGCAATGGGCAAGGACCAGAAAGACTTCAAGGAGGTGACATACGAGGGATATGGACCTCATGGAGTGGCTATTTTCGTGGATGCCGCTACGGACAACAACACCCGCACAGTGGCAAACGTTCGTGCAGTGTTCAACAAGTTCAGTGGTAACCTTGGAACGCAAGGTTCACTGTCGTTCCTCTTCGATCATAAGTGTGTGTTCACTTTTAAGAAGAAGGATGGTCTCGACATGGATGACCTCATTCTGGAGCTTATCGACCTTGGAGTTGACGATGAGTATGACGTTGACGAGGAGACAAACGAAATCACCATCTATGGAGAACCAACAAGTTTTAGCGAGATTCAGAAATATCTCGAGGGAAATGGCTTTGAGGTTACAGGAGCCGAGTTCACACGCATTCCAAATGACCTGAAGGAAGTTACCCCAGAGCAGCGTGAGAGCATCGACAAGATGGTTGACCTGCTGGAGGACGATGAGGACGTGCAGAATGTCTATACCAATATGAAACCGGCAGAGTAGAAATTGAATTTAATAACAAAGAATTAAGAATTAAGAAAATTTGTAATGGATAAACTTGTGACTCCAAACATTTTCTCTTAATTCTTGATTCTTAACTCACTTATAATCTTTCTCCGTCACCACTACGTCGGCGAGTGCTGTGTTTTTGGAGGCAGAGTGGTAAGTGTAGTGGAATTTGTAGCCTGCATCCTTGTAGGTCTTGATGCTTGTGGAGTTTCTTACCTCGTCGATGAGGATTTTTCTTGGATTCAGTTTTTCAATCGCCTCAGGGTCGTCAGCCTTTCCACTGAAGGTGTAATAATAATGTAGAGTGTGGTTTTCACGCTCGAAAATAAGACTGTCCAGCATCACGCCTTCCGCAACCTTGGCGGGACATTTCTTTTCGTTAAATTCCCTTGACTCGCGAGCGCAGCGTTCTTCGAGCGACTCCTGACACGATGCGGAAAGCAATGTAATGACAGCGAGTACAACAACTGTTGCCAATGAAGTTCTAAGATTTCCCATGTTCAAATTTCTTGTAATGACTATAAATTTTCGCTGCAAAATTACTCCATATTTTTGATATTTCAAACTTTATTGACATGATATATGACAAGAAAATAAGGTGGAAAAGCCATGTTTCTGTCTATTTAAGCATTTTTAACTTAGTAATTAATGCAAATACATAGTTTCTTAACAAAAATATAGTAGAAAAAATTTTGAAATATGGGCAAATTACACTAATTTTGCACTCCCAAAGAGACACATATAATGGAGAATATTAGAAACTTTTGTATCATAGCCCACATTGACCATGGCAAGTCAACACTCGCCGACCGTCTGTTGGAGTACACAAATACCATTCAGGTTACTGAAGGACAGATGCTTGATGACATGGACCTTGAACGCGAAAGGGGTATTACGATAAAGAGTCACGCAATACAAATGGAATATGCCCGAGAAGGGAAAACATATACATTGAACTTGATTGACACTCCGGGACACGTCGATTTCTCCTACGAGGTGTCGCGAAGCATTGCTGCTTGTGAGGGAGCGCTGCTCGTGGTTGACGCTACACAAGGCGTTCAGGCACAGACAATATCAAACCTATATATGGCTATTGACCATAACCTGGAGATTATTCCTGTCATCAACAAGATTGACATGCCAAGTGCAATGCCCGACGAGGTTGAGGACGAGATAATAGACCTTATAGGTTGCGACAGAAGTGAAATAATACGTGCAAGCGGCAAGACCGGAGAGGGTGTTGAGGACATTCTCAATGCCGTGGTGGAGAGAATACCGCATCCTGAGGGAAGCAAGGAAGAGCCTCTGCAGGCACTGATTTTTGACTCGGTATTCAACTCTTTCCGTGGCATCATAGCTTATTTCAAAATAGAGAACGGTACCATACGCCAAGGCGACAAAGTTAAGTTCTTCAACACAGGAATGGAGTATGTAGCCGACGAGGTTGGAGTGCTGAAGATGGACATGATTCCACGCAAAGAACTCTCTACAGGAAATGTGGGATATATAATAAGCGGTATAAAGGACAGCAAGGAGGTGAAGGTGGGAGACACCATCACTCATGTGTCACGACCATGCACAACCGCAATCTCAGGCTTCCAGGAAGTGAAACCGATGGTATTTGCAGGTGTCTATCCCATTGATCCCTCGGAATACGAGAATCTACGTGCTTCACTTGAGAAACTGCAGCTCAACGACGCTTCGCTGACTTTCTCACCGGAGTCGTCAATAGCTCTTGGCTTTGGATTCCGTTGCGGATTCCTCGGACTTCTGCACATGGAGATTGTGCAGGAACGACTCGACAGGGAGTTTAACATGGACGTTATAACCACCGTGCCTAATGTGTCATATATGTGCTACGACAAGCAGGGCAACGTGAAGGAGGTGCACAATCCGTCGGGATTGCCAGAACAAACACTCATAGACCATATAGAAGAGCCTTATATCAGGGCGACTATTATAACGGCTGCCGACTACATTGGTCCCATAATGACTCTATGCCTCGACAAGCGTGGAGAACTTATTGACCAGCAATACGTGAGCGGAAACCGTGTGGAGTTGCATTTCATGATTCCATTGGGCGAGATAGTAATCGACTTCTACGACAAGCTGAAGAGCATCTCGAAAGGCTACGCATCGTTCGACTACCATATCGACTGCTTCCGCCCGTCAAAACTTGCAAAGCTCGACATTCTCCTCAACGGAGAGCCCGTGGATGCACTTTCCACACTGACACATCAGGACAATGCCGTGACCTTTGGCAGAAGAATGTGTGAGAAACTCAAGGAACTGATACCACGACAGCAGTTCGACATTGCCATTCAGGCAGCCATAGGAGCCAAGATTATCGCCCGTGAGACAATAAAGTGCGTGCGTAAGGACGTGACGGCTAAATGCTATGGTGGCGACGTAAGCCGCAAGCGAAAACTGCTTGAGAAACAGAAGAAAGGTAAGAAGAGAATGAAGCAGATTGGCAATGTGGAAGTGCCGCAGAAGGCATTCCTCGCCGTGTTGAGACTCGACTGACAAATACATAAAGTTGAACTATTACCATATAATTATAACATCAAAACAAACTCTTTACATTTTGGAGGAACAAGACCTATGGCAAACTTAGCATTGACCACAAGAGATGTGGCAAGGGAATTGGCGAGAAGATACAGCACAATGACTCACGACGAGCTCGACGTGCTTGAGAGCATACTGCGTCCAATGAAATTCGCAAAGAACGAGAAGATCCTTACTGAAGGAGAAACTTGCGAGAACATTTATTGGGTAGCGAAGGGACTTGTACGCCAGTTCTATTTCAAGAACGGCAAAGAACTGACAGAGCACATGGCTGTAGAAAACAGCATAGTGATGTGCATAGAAAGTCTTTTCATGGAGAAGCCTACAAGACTACAGATTATGGCGCTGGAGCCTTCGGTGCTCTATGCAATGCCAAGAAAACTGTTAGAGCAAGTGGCTATGAAGAGCGTGAACATTCAAATCCTTTACCGCAAGATATTAGAAGAATCGCTCATAGATAGCCAGATATATGCCGATATGCTTCGCTTCGAGTCAGCACAGGACCGTTATGCAAAACTCGTGAAAACACAACCACAGCTTGTGTTGCGCGCTCCGTTGGTCTATATAGCCAACCTGCTGCAGATGACTCCAGAGACTCTGAGTCGTGTGCGCACATCTGCGCTCCTTGACAAGTAAGCACTAACTTTAAGAACAAAATATGGGGCATCCTCGATTGAAGAGTGATGCCCCTTTCCTTTTACTTGTTGAGCGAAAAACTTATTTTCGTCCTACAATAATTTTCTTTCCGTTCCTGATATAGAGACCAGGCTTGTTTGGGTTTTGTCCCGCAGGTTGTCCGCTAATTGTGAACCATTGCCCTTCGTCGTTGCTGTTGTCTGACACTGTGTTTCGTATTCCTGTTGAACCATTGAGGAAATTCTTTAGCGACGACATT
The DNA here is from genome assembly GCA_945637645.1 of uncultured Prevotella sp. Lineage (GTDB taxonomy): Bacteria > Bacteroidota > Bacteroidia > Bacteroidales > Bacteroidaceae > Prevotella. Next base: position 14,813 of record CALZDK010000002.1, on the reverse strand, counting down.
GCTGCAAGTGGTTTTCCTGTATTGCTGTCTATCAATGGAGCATACCACCAATTATCCATTCGTGTAGTATCCCAAGGATAGGCATTGTAGTCCATCCACCACCAGAACAGGCCTGTGACTTTGTTGTGCTTGTTAAGCATAGTGATTAGGTCGTCGGTAAACTGCTTTTGTCCCGCTTCTGATGCTTCGTAAGAAGGAGTGTAGTCTTTATCGCCTGGTAACCAACTATAAGCTGCCCCTGTTTCCACTATCATTATGTCTTTGTCGGTGTAGCGTGCCTCAAGTGTGTTAAGTGTGGTCTCAAGCGTAGCCAAAGTGTTGTGCCATATTGGATAGTAGCTCAATCCGATAATATCATAGTCAACATTGGCTATCTTAATCTTGTCGTAGAAGTTTGTCAGCACGTTGGGTTGTGTTGTACGCTCCGTATGCAGGATTATCTTTGCCAATGGGCACACTTCACGACAAGCCTTGCCTGCTTGGGAGAGTAGGGTGGTGAAACGGTCCCAGTTGGCATCATTTCCCATAAAGCACTTCTTAAGGTTGCTGCTGCCTTCCTTTCCCCATAGCATACCGTAGCTTATTTCATTTCCAGTCTGAATGAATTCTGGCTCAGCACCAGCGTCTTTCATTTGTTGCAGCACATCCTTTGTGTAGTCGTAAATCTTTTCGTAAAGTTCTGTGTCGCTAAGGTCTTCCCATTGCTTTGGTGTCCATTGCTTGGCAGGGTCAGCCCATGTGTCGGAATAGTGGAAGTCGAGCATGAGCTTAAATCCGGCATCCTTTATTCTTTTGCCAAGCGCTTTCACGTATTCCAAATCCTGGCATACGTTAGGGTCGTTGTTGGGATAGTCGGATGGATTAACATGCAGACGCACACGCATCGCATTCATCTGCTCCGCCTTGAACAGTTCGAGAGGGTCGGAGATTGTGTTTCCGGAAGCATCGAAGTAGGTTGGCGATTTCTTTTCGTTGTCGGTTAGATTTGAAATGTCACCTCCAACATACTTTTGGGCAAGCGTTGCTGTAGGGAATGTTATAATACATGTGGCTGCTATTGCCATCATTCTTGAAAGGTATTTGTTTCTCATATGTTGTTTTGTTTTTGTTACTTTTCTTTCCGGGTGTAAAGTTAGCAATATTTTTCAATATGTCAAACGTTTTTTTCAAAAATCTCACATATTACACAATAAATATTAGTTATTGTAGTTTATATTTAATGAGAAAACAAACAAAAGTGATGAACAATACACAGAAAATAATTAAACGGACATTCGACATCGTGGTTTCCCTCGTATGCCTATTAATATTCTCCCCCTTGTTCCTCTATTGCTACATTGTGATAAGGAAAGAGGATGGAGGTCCTGCAATTTTCAGCCAGGAAAGAATAGGGCTCCATGGCAAACCGTTCAACATATACAAGTTCCGTAGCATGAAACTCGATGCCGAGAAGGAAGGACCGGCATTGTTCAACCCCGACAACGATGACAGGCTAACCACTGCGGGGCAATTTCTTAGGGAACATCATCTTGACGAGTTGCCGCAGTTGTGGAATGTTTTGAAGGGCGACATGTCGTTCATAGGACCTCGACCCGAACGCAAGTTCTATATTGACCAGATAATGCAACGCAATCCCAAGTATGAGCTTTTATACCAAATTCGTCCAGGAGTAACCTCCTATGCCACTCTCTACAATGGCTATACGGACACCATGGAGAAAATGTTGCGGCGTCTTGAGCTCGACTTGTACTATCTCGACCACAACTCATTACTCTTCGATATGAAGATATTATGGATGACATTTACAAGTATAGTATTTGGAAAAAAGTTCTGATGCCAAATCAGAACTTTTTTGTTTATGCCCTGCTATAGCTATTTCTCAAAATGCTGATAGTCTTTTACTGAGGTCCAATTGCCTCCCCACTTGAATCCGTGTTTTATGAAAAGACGGTAGCAAAGGTCATTTTTCTTTATTTTATAGTTGAAATTCCTGTTTCGGTTAAGATATGGTTTGCCTGCCGCTGGTTCAATCACCACGGTCCCGTTCGGAAGTTTCTTATAGTAGGGATTATATAGCGGATTGATATCTACAGCGAGTCCTTCCCCGTGTTTCGACACAGTATTGGTGTGGGAGATAAACCTGAAATTGAAACTCGACGAATTGTTGTCTGTCATAGCTCTCTCGTCGTCGGCGTCCCAATAGTCAATGAGTCTCATTCTCTCTATTGGATAGTTGTTGACAAAGAGTTCCTTGAATATTTCAAGAATGTCTGCGGCAATGGACTTGTTCACTACCATTTCCCCAACGTGTGCCACGCCCTTTATGTCGCGATGCAGGCAGAGGATATATCTCAGCTCTTCCCGCTCCACGGTGCAGTAGGTCTTGAAAGACTTTCCCCTCATCATGTCGAATATGGTGTCAGGAATGGCTTGTGAAGAGAAGAAAGAGTCGAAACCATGCCTTTCTATACAATCCTCCGTCACTGTCTGTCCTGGGAAGAATATAATCTTTTGTCCACAGTTGCATTCCTTCTGTACATTGTTTGGCGTGTTTCCGTTTGTCTTTCCCGAGAGCAATATAGGGAATATAGCAGAAAATAATGTAAAAAAAGATATCTTCATATATATATATTGAGCCACAGACTCTTCTCTAACGAGGTGAGTCTGCGGCTTTGGGGTTATGTAAAACAATTAAGAGGATTTCTTAGAGAATGGTCTTCACAGCCTCGAGCATACCCTTTGCCTGGATGAGGTCGAGATACTGCTTCACGAGTGTGTTGAGACCTTCAATCTTGTTGAGGTCCTCAGCCCATATGCTTGTAGCACCGAGAACGCCGTCGGCAACCTTCTGTGTGTCGCCAGTAGCCCAGAGTTCTTTCAGCAGGTCCATTATTTCCTGTGCGTCGTTAGGAACAATCTCCATACCGTCCTCACGCTTGCCGCCCTTGTAGTAGGTGATGATGGCAGCGAGACCAAATACGAGACCCTTTGGCAGTGTGCCCTTGCGCTCAAGATATGTCTTCACGCCTGGAAGGTCGCGTGCGCAGAATTTAGGGAATGAGTTGAGCATGATGCTCGTCACCTGATGGTCAACGTATGGGTTGTCGAAGCGCTCGAGCACGTCGCTTGCAAACTTCTCCAGCTCTTCCATTGGAAGGTCGAGAGTCTGCATCAGCTCCTCGAACTGCACTTTGTGAATATACTTTGAGATGACCTCATGGTTGCATGCGTCGCGTACGATGTTCACTCCGCTAAGGAATGCCACTGGCGAGAGAACCGTGTGAGGACCGTTAAGCAGTGTCACCTTGCGCTTATGGTATGGCTCCTCCGATGGTACGAAGAGTACGTGGAGACCAGCCTTGTCTGCAGGGAACTCCTTTGCCACTTCCTTTGGTGCCTCTATCACCCAGAGGTGGAATGTCTCTGCCTGTACCACGAGGTTGTCGCGATAGCTAATCTTCTCCTGTATCTGTGCAATTTCCTTGCGTGGGAATCCTGGAACGATACGGTCAACGAGTGTGGCATATACGCCGCAACTGTTGTCAAACCACTCCTTGAACTCCTTTGGAAGCTGCCAAAGCTCGATGTACTTGTTTATGCAGTCCTTCAGCACATGGCCGTTGAGGAAGATGAGCTCGCACGGGAAGATGATAAGTCCCTTCGATGGGTCGCCGTTAAAGGTCTGCCAACGACGGTAGAGCAACTGTACGAGCTTGCCAGGGTAAGAGGAGGCTGGAGCGTCGTCGAGTTTGCATGATGGGTCAAAGGCTATACCGGCCTCTGTGGTGTTGGAGATCACGAAACGAATCTCTGGCTGGTCTGCAAGAGCCATGAATGCAGCGTTCTGTGTGTATGGGTTGAGGGCGCGGCTGATAACATCAATGCGCTCGAGAGTATTTACAGGCTTTCCGTTCTCACGACCTTGAAGGTTGACATGATAGAGGCAGTCCTGGGCATTGAGCCAATCTACCATACCTTTCTCTATAGGCTGCACAACGACAACCGAGCCGTTGAAGTCTGTCTTCTGGTCCATGTTCCAGATAATCCAATCTACAAACGCGCGGAGGAAGTTGCCTTCGCCAAACTGAATAACCTTTTCAGGCATGACGCTCTTAGGAGCAAATACTTTGTTAAGTGGTTTCATATTATAATTGTTGTTTTATTGTTTTCTGATTTCCGATGCAAAAGTACATATTATTTTGGAATAACACCAACTTTTTCCCATAAAAAATGACGTAAAGGTTTACGTTTTGCGCATATTTTGCAGTTGTCGCAAGGAATATACTACGGCAAGCACTGTTAGGGTTATTCCTGCTGTCCAATACAATATTCCCGAGGTGGTGACTGTGATGCAATAAACGGCAAGTAGCAAGGGGAGCTGGAAGAGCGACAGACGCAGCGACGATGAAGAGAAACGGAATCCATGGCGCAAGCGGAGATAGGCATAGATTACCATTAGTTCTGCCACATGGGCAATAACTATGGCATACCCAGCGCCGAGAAGTCCGTAGGCACTGAATGCTGAGACCACTAACAACACGAAAGCCACAGCATAGAACGCCTCGAACAGCAGATAGACACGCGAGTTTCCTTTGGCAAGATTGACGTATGCCATGGGTAGTGACATTGCCTTGAAAAACATGGCGAGGGCAGCTACCTGAGCCATGCCGACAACAGGCAGGAACTTGCCGCTGAAGAGCAGAGGTACAAAGAAAGGAAGGAAGACCATGAGACAGGCAAGCATGGGGGAAATGACAATGAGAGACACTTCCATCTGGCGGTTCACCACACTGTTCACTGCATCGTTGTCATGATTTATTGCAGAGAGTCGGGGGAAATAGTCGCTCTCCATTGCCGAGAAAACCATGCTAGAATAGGTGATGGTAATCATATAGGCGGCATTGTAGAGTCCAACGGTGTTGAGGTCAGACACTTGGTTTAGCAGTGCTCTTACCAGCATGTCGCTTCCGCTGGTGAACATGGCGGCGAGAGTGAACGCCAGCCCCATTCTCACCATCGGGCTGCCCTCTGCAAACAACGTGCGGCTGAAACTTAAGTGGAATGGGTAGTTGCGGTTGGAAACGACAAGGGGAGGAAGGAGATTTACCAGGGCGGTGAGCGAGATGACTGGCACTATAGCCTTGTAGTTGAAGGTAATGAAGAGAGGGATTGCCACTGCGAGAGACAATACGGAGGTGAGTGCCTGTATAGATGCTATCTGACGCAGACGTTGAGTACCCTTCAGTATGGCAAGCTCACTTCCGGCTAAGGCTGTCATAGCCACGGCAGGAGCAAGGAGAATGAAGTGGAGAGTGTGGTCGCCCCACGAGAAAGAGAGGACATTGAGCAGCGGACCTGCGGCAACACACACCATGGCCCCAAGCACAGCGGCGATAACCGACCATAGCCTCACTATGCCAATGTAGCGCTCAAGGGCAATTCTGTCGCCACTCTCGTAAAGTTCCGAGATTCGGCGGATGGCACTGAATGACACGCCGAGGCTCGTCGACTGGGAAATGAAGTTCATGGCGGTGTTGAGCAACGAGACGAGTCCCATGCCTTCGGGGCCAAGAAGAATGGCGACAAACTTGTTGCGCACAAGTCCAACAAGGATGTTGAAAACCTGTACGCCACCGAAGATGCCTGTGTATTTCAAAACGTGGCGATAGCTGTTTGTCGATAGTTTTTCTGTAGCCATACAGTAGGGAAAACGTCGTTTTCTGCCTTTTTATTATAATAATAGGTCGAAAAAAACGCAATAATGGGCGTTTGTTCAAGAAAAAATTGTATTTTTGCATCGGAAAACAAGAACTGAATCATGACAATGGCAGAAACAATGGACAACAAGAGTGGAAACAGACCGCTGATGTCGTTCGTGGTGACATACCACAACGAGGACATATCAATGCTAAGGGAATGCCTGACAAGTATTCTTTCCCTCTCGCTGAGCAAGGCCGAGAAGGAAGTGATTGTGGTTGACGACGGTTCGGACATATGCCCAATGAACGAGTTGATGGAATATGGCGACAACGTTATTTATGTAAGAAAACCCAATGGAGGATTGGGATCCGCAAGAAACCTCGGAATTACAATAGCCACCGGTACCTACATGCAGTTTGTGGATGCCGACGACTATCTCATTACTGCGGAATACGAAAGATGTCTCGACGTGGCAAGATACAAGAATCCCGACATGGTGATGTTCAACTTCACAAGAAACAACAAGGTGGAACAGAACATGACCGTAGTAGACGAGACACCGGTGGCTGGTGTGGACTTTATGCGGCAGAACAACCTGCGTGGCACATCGTGGGGCTATCTGTTCAAGAAGGATGTCATCCATAACCTCAGGTTCCCCGCCGACATCGTCCACGAGGACGAGGAGTTTACACCCCAGCTTGTGTTGCGCTGTGAGCGTATCTTCTCCTTGGACTCGGTGGCATATTTCTATCGCGTCCACTCCAACCGAATTACAACCAGCAACGACAATCGTTGGAAGTTGAGGCGGCTCGATGATACGGAAACGGTTATTATGCGGCTCCACCGCCGTTCTGACACCCTGCCTTACGAGGAGCGTCAGGCATTGAGAAGGCGCATAGCGCAGCTCACCATGGACTATCTCCACAACGTTATAGTGCTCACAAGATCACGCCGTTTCCTCGATGAACGCATTGAAACACTGGAGCGTGAGGGACTTTTCCCGTTGCCTGAAAAGGCATACACACGGAAATATGCCATATTCTCAAAAATGGTGAAAACATCCGTGGGACGCAATATCCTGCTTGCCACACTTCCGATAATATCGCACAGGAAATGAAAATACTGCTACTTGGCGAATATAGCAACGTACACGCAACATTAGCGGAAGGACTGCGCTGTTTGGGACATGAATCGACAGTGGTTTCCAATGGTGACTTCTGGAAAGACTATCCTCGTGACATCGACATAAGCCGCAAAGAGGGTAGAGCGGGTGGCATCGCTCTCATGGCACGCCTTGTATCGCTGCTGCCGAGGTTGAGGGGCTACGATGTGGTGCAGTTGATAAACCCGATGTTCGTGGAACTGAAGGCAGAACGCATCTTCCCGCTCTATAGCTTTCTCCGCAAACATAACCGCCGTATGGTGCTTGGTGCTTTCGGCATGGACTATTACTGGGTGAACGAGTGCTGCAATAGGCGACATCTCCGCTACAGCGACTTCAACATCGGCAATGAACTGAGAACAGACGAGGACGCGCTTAAGGAGCAGCGCGACTGGGTTGGTACAGCTAAGGAGAGGCTCAACAGGCTTATAGCCACCGACGCCGACAACATAGTGGCAGGACTCTATGAGTATTGGTCGTGCTATGAACCGCTTTTCAGTGAAAAGACCCGCTTCATTCCTTTCCCCATAGCCATGCCACAGCGGAGTGAAGTGAGCGATGTGGAAGGCAGGCGAATAAACATCTTCATCGGGATAAACAAGACGAGAAGCCACTACAAGGGGACCGATATAATGTTGGAGGCGGCAAAGGAGGTCGTTGGCAGACATCCAGACTTGTGCAGACTAAACGTTGCAGAGTCGGTGCCTTTCCACCAATACCGCACTATGATGGACTCTGCAGATATTTTGCTCGACCAACTCTACAGCTACACACCGTCGATGAACACACTATTGGCAATGTCGAAGGGCATAGTTTGCGTTGGTGGAGGCGAGCCAGAGAACTATTCGATAATATCGGAGAACCTTCTTCGCCCCATTGTGAACGTGGAGCCTTCCTACGACAGCGTGTTGAATCAGTTGGAAAAACTCGTGTGCGACCCTAAGAGAATAATGAGACTGAAACGCGAGAGCATTGAGTATGTGGAGCGTCATCATGAATATAAAAAGGTGGCGAAACAATATTCCGAGTTATATGAAGAAAAATTGAACAATTAATATATAGTATTATGGGAATAACAAGAAAACTAACAGTATTCACGTTGTCGGTGGCTTTTGCCACTACGACAATGGCTGCGGAAACCGTTGTGGGCAGTGTTCGGCATGCCGGTCCCTTCAAGCTCCAGCAACCCATCGTTATCGACAGCATCGACAACAACCAGTCGCGCTATTCGGCTGAGACACTCATCAACACCCCATTGTCGTTGAAACTTGCCGACGACAAGGCTCTCACACCACTGTCAGCCTTGAAACTCGACACCACAATGATGCATCTTGTGCGCTTTGACGTAAATGCAGGAAAATACCTGAAGAACGTCAGTGTTGCAGTCAAGGGCGCAAAGCAGTGTAAGGTATATGCCGACGGACGCGAGCAGTCTGGCACACTGAACCTTCAGCCAGGCTATCACAGCATCTGTCTAAAGTTTATCGCAGACAGCACTGGAATAGGCATCTCTCTCGGATCAGATAATATTGAGGCTGTGGAAGACGGCAACCGCAGGTTCACTATGACCGACGTGCTCGGAACAAAGGTTACTTCGCAGGCTTCGCTTTCTCCCTCTGGCAGATGGGCTCTCGTGGCCTACCGTTGGTTTGACTCCAACAACAAGTCGCAGGGCGAGACAAGACTGATGGACCTGAAGACAGGCACAAGCCGACTGATAGGCGTGCGTGCCTCATGGCTGCCAATGACAGACCGCTACTGCTTCATCGACGTGGAAGGCGACAAGAAACAGTTGAAAACCGTTGACCCCGTAACTGGAAACGTGGCCACCATGGTTGACGACATGGTTTCTGACTATTATGCCATCTCGCCGACAGAAACTTTCGCCATACTGATGCAACCTTCGGAAGGACCACGCAAAGAGGACGGAGTTTTTGAGATTCTACATCCCGATGACAGACAGCCCAACTGGAGAACCAGATATTCCATCTCGCGCCTTGACTTCGCCACGGGGATGGTGCAGCCTTTGACCTACACCTATCATCCCGTCTCGCTCTACGACATTACATCTGACGGAAAACATCTCCTCTTCGCCGTTGCCACAGATTCGCTCACCCAGCGTCCGACAACCCGCCAGACTTTCTACGACCTGAATCTCGAGACAATGGAAAGCCGAATGCTCATTGACAAGGACGGATTCATAGGCAACGGTAGCTATGCGGGAAGTGCCGAAAAGATAGTTTTCTCGGCAAGCACCGAGGCGTTCCACGGCATAGGAAATAGGGTGCCAGAAGGAAAGACGCCGAGTATGTACGACTACCACCTCTATATTATGGACACTCCTTCGCTCAAGGTAACGCCTGTCACTGCCGATGACGCAACGAGCATCGAGAGCTTCGAATACTCTTTGGCGGACAAGTGTGTCTATTACACAGCACAAAATGGTGATAGCGTCAGCCTCTACCGTCTTGACCCAAAGACACTGCGCTCCACTATGGTGCGCCAGCCGCTTGAGGTACTCAGCGGAATGAGCATCGCCTCCAAGGGCGGCAACATCATGGTGCATGGCTCGTCCATGTGTGTTCCATACGAGATTTACAACATCACCTCGCCATCCAAAAACGCCAAGGCATCGCTCGTACTTGCTCCAAACAGGGAAATGTATGCACATCTGAGCATCGGAACAGTAAAACCATGGAGCTTTGAGACCACACGAGGCTATCGTGTCACAGGATTCTACAACCTCCCTGCCGACTTTGACCCGCAGAAGAAATACCCTGTCATCGTCAATTACTATGGAGGATGCTCACCCACCTCTCGTCGTTTTGGAAACGGTACACATTATCCGGCACACTATTGGAACGCCCTCGGCTACATAGTTTTCTCAGTCAATCCTTCAGGAGCTTCTGGCTTCGGACAGGAGTGGGCTTCTCGCCATGTCAATACTATGGGTGAGGGAGTGGCACAGGATATCATAGATGCCACACGCCAGTTTGTGAAAGACGTGCCGCAGTGCGATGCCGATCACATTGGTTGCGTGTCAGCCTCTTATGGAGGATTCATGACCCAGTATATGATGACTAAGGACAACCCCTTTGCCTGTGGAGTATCCCATGCGGGCATATCCGATCATACGAGCTATTGGGGAGAGGGCTATTGGGGATATTCCTACAGCGAGACATCGGCAGCCAACAGCTACCCTTGGACACGCAAGGACCTCTTTGTTGACCGCTCGCCTTTGTTCAACGCCGACAAGATAAAGAAGCCAATACTCTTCACTCATGGAACCTCCGACACCAATGTCCCCGTAGGCGAGAGCATACAGATGTACACCGCACTCCGTCTGCTTGGAGTTCCCACTGCGTTTGTGGAAGTTGAGGGAGAGGACCATGGCATCATGGACCCAACAAAGCGCACAAAATGGATTAACACCATTCTCGCCTGGTTCCAACATTATCTTAAAGGTGACGACTCATGGTGGAAAGCTATCTATTCGCCGAAGAAATTGTAATTTGTTTAGTTGACGAGTAAACGGCTCGTCAACTAAATATTCTTGTCAACATAAAATAAACAAGGAGTCAAGACCGTGGTCCTGACTCCTTTTGTTTGTTTTGCTTTTTGCTTTGGATTAAGCCTCTGCAGGTGCCTCTTCGGCTGCTGGCTCAGCATTTGCCGCTGCCTCAGCCTTTGCAGCTGCTGCGGCTGCCTTCTTCTCAGCCACCTTCTTTGCTATGTCGGCATTGATTTTCTTCTCTGCCTCAAGCTCCTTGGCGTAAGCGTCCTTCTTAGCCTTTGCCTCGTTAGCGCGAACAGCGTCCAAACCCTTCTGCTTGTCAGCCTTCCAGGCGTCGAACTTCTTCTGGGCTGTAGCCTCGTCGAAAGCACCCTTCTTCACACCGCCGCGGAGGTGCTTCATAAGATAAACGCCCTCGCTGCCGAGAATGTTGCGCGCTGTGTCTGTTGGCTGTGCGCCGCACTCTACCCAATAGAGAGCTCTTTCAAAATTCAAATCTACTGTGGCTGGATTGGTGTTAGGATTGTAAGTACCAATTTTCTCAGTAAATTTACCATCACGTGGTGCACGTGCGTCGGCGATAACGATGCTGTAGAAAGCATAGCCCTTACGGCCGCCGCGCTGTAATCTGATTTTTGTTGCCATTTTGTTTAATTATTATTATTGTAAGTTTGAATTAATGCTGCCAACTCGTGACAGCGGGTGCAAAGGTACAAAGAAAAACGAAGATAGCAGCTATTGCTATGATGTTTTTTACATCTGCTTAACTTTTTTTATGCTTTACCTCTCGTCCCCGTCTTCTTTCCTTTGATTAAACAGGTTATGAAGCGACTTTACTACGCATCTTTCCTACAGCCAATGCGTAATAAAAAATGTGAAATGCTTGCGAGAGTCAAATTAAATGGTTAATTTTGCGGTCAGTAATAATAACATTTAAGGCAAGAAAGATATGAATTACAAGAAACATCTGAAATGGATTATTCCAGTTGCATTGGTAGTGATAGTTATAATGTGGGCTGTTGGTGCCTATAATGGTATGGTGACGCTCGACGAGGGCGTGCAAGGAAAATGGGCTGACGTGGAGACACAGTATCAGCGCCGTGCCGACCTCATTCCTAACCTGGTGAGCACCGTGAAGGGATATGCAGCACACGAGAGCGAGACGCTTGAGAGCGTGGTAAAGGCACGTAGCGAGGCATCGTCGGTAAAGGTTGACCCTGAGAATCTCACACCTGAGAAACTTACTGAATATCAGAAGGCTCAGTCGGGTGTCTCGTCGGCTCTCGGCAGACTGATGGTTATAGTGGAGAAATATCCCGACCTGAAGGCAAACCAGAACTTCATGGAGCTGCAGTCGCAGTTAGAGGGAACAGAGAACCGCATCAATGTGGCACGCCGCGACTTCAATGAGGCTGCCAAAAATTATAATACCGTGATACGCAGTTTCCCGAAGAATATCTTTGCCGGAATGTTCGGCTTTGAGAAGAAGGCATATTTCGAGGCAGAGAAAGGAGCTGAGACAGCACCGAAGGTTGAGTTCTAAAGATGCTTCCCCAAAAACCTCTCCGACTCTCTCGGGGATAGATTGTGTGTGAGCAAAATGAGTTTTTGGACTCCGAATAGGTTTAAAATGAAACAGTTTTATCAAATGAAGACTATTTTGTCTCGTCTTTCCATAATGCTTGTGCTGCTCGTGATGACGACCACGGCGACTGCAAAGAGCTACACGGTGGCTGATGTGCCAAACGTGCAGCTGAAGGATTCGCGGCAAAGGGTCAGCGACCCTGAGGCACTGTTGGGTGGAGCAGCTCGCGACACTATAAACGTGATGCTCGCCGAACTTAAGCAGAAAACGGGTATTGAGGTGGCAGTGGTGATGCTGCCATCCATTGGCGAGGCAGACATTTTCGACTTTGCCCACGAACTGTTCCGCACATGGGGCATAGGCAACAAAAAGACAAATGGTGGAATGTTGATACTCTATGTTGACGACATACATCGCCTACGCTTCACCACAGGATATGGCATTGAGGGAACAATGACAGATGCCATGACAAAGCGAATCGCCACAAGATATATGGTGCCCCGGTTTAAGGAAGGCAATACCGACCAAGGCATGATTGACGGTATAAAGGCATCGTGCGACGTTCTCGACGGGTCAATGCAACCTGAGCCGGAAGAGGAGGAAGAAGACATACCGTGGTATGTGGCAGTGGCAATCGTAACAACCATGATCGCTTTGTTCATGTTCTTTATTTGGCTCGTAGATCACATCAATAAGCGTTGTCCCTACTGCAAAAAATCCTCATTGAAACGTATAACGTCGAACGTTATAAAGAAAGGAGCAAGAACCTACCGACACGACACCTTCATCTGCCAAAACTGCGGAAAGGTGGTGACTAAGGACCACGACATAACACCTAACGACAACAACAACCTTGCAAACGGCATCATCATTGGCTCCATGCTTGGTGGCGGCAGGCGTGGTGGAGGTTTCTCAGGCGGTGGCTTTTCAGGCGGCAGTTGGGGAGGCGGCAGCACTGGTGGCGGAGGCTCCACGTCGGGATGGTAAAGAAGCAAATATTGACACTAATTTTTAAACGAAAAAAATATGGCAAATATTCCAGAATTCAAGTATGCCCCAATGTTCCAGTTGGGAAAGGACAACACCGAATACCGCCTTCTGACGAAGGAAGGCGTTTCCACCGGAGAGTTTGAGGGCAAAACAATTCTTAAAGTGACAAAAGAGGCACTTACACAACTTGCACAGCAGGCTTTCCACGATGTGGAGTTCATGTTGCGCCGTGAGCACAACGAGCAGGTGGCAAAAATTCTCAACGACCCAGAGGCGTCGGAGAACGACAAGTATGTGGCACTGCAGTTCCTTCGCAATGCCGAGACAGCCTGCAAGGGCATACTGCCTTTCTGCCAGGACACTGGTACGGCTATCATCCATGGTGAGAAGGGACAGCGCGTGTGGACTGACTTTGAGGACGAGGAGGCTCTCTCTCTCGGAGTATATAACACCTACACACAGGACAACCTGCGCTACTCGCAAAACGCTCCGCTGAACATGTATGACGAGGTGAACACACGCTGCAACCTACCTGCACAAATTGACATTGAGGCTGTGGAGGGCGATGAATATCGTTTCGTTATGGTGGCAAAGGGTGGCGGTTCCGCAAACAAGACCTATTTCTACCCCATGACAAAGGCAACGATTCAGAACGAGAAAACACTGCTGCCATTCCTCGTTGAGAAGATGAAGAGCCTCGGTACGGCTGCATGTCCGCCTTACCACATCGCTTTCGTAATCGGTGGCACATCGGCGGAGAAGAACCTGCTTACAGTGAAGCTGGCTTCAATAAAATACTACGACAACCTGCCTACCACAGGCGACGAGACAGGTCGTGCTTTCCGCGACGTCGACCTTGAGGAGAAACTGCTGAAGGAAGCATACAAGATAGGTCTTGGCGCACAGTTTGGCGGAAAATACCTTGCTCACGACATTCGTGTTGTACGTCTGCCACGCCATGGCGCAAGCTGTCCTATAGGTATGGGAGTTAGCTGCTCTGCCGACCGCAACATAAAGGCAAAGATTAACAAGGATGGAATATGGTTGGAGAAGATGGACGACTGCCCAACAGAGCTTATTCCTGAGGAATTGCGCAAACCGGGTGAGGGAACAAAGGGCATTGAGATTGACCTCGACAAGGGTATCGACGCCGTTCTTGCCGAACTGACAAAATATCCAGTCAGCACACGCGTAAACCTTAAGGGAACCATTATCGTGGCTCGCGACATTGCCCATGCCAAACTGAAGGCTCGTCTTGACGCCGGCGAGGGAATGCCACAGTACTTCAAGGATCACCCGATTCTCTATGCTGGTCCTGCAAAGACACCTGAAGGTTATCCTTGCGGAAGTATGGGACCAACCACCGCAAACCGCATGGACCCATACGTTGACGAGTTCCAGGCTAACGGCGCAAGTCTCGTAATGATAGCCAAAGGCAACCGTGGCGACTGCGTGACAGAGGCATGCAAGAAACATGGAGGTTTCTATCTCGGCACCATTGGCGGTGTTGCTGCAGTTCTGTCGCAAAGCTCAATAAAGAGCATCGAGTGTGTTGAGTATCCTGAGCTTGGCATGGAGGCAATATGGAAGATCACGGTAGAGGACTTCCCTGCTTTCATCCTTGTTGACGACAAGGGTAACGACTTCTTTAAACAGCTCAAGCCCTGCGCTTGCTGCAAGTAAGGCTTCGTAGCTTATTCAACAAAGAGACACGGAGTAACAGAGTTCTCATTCTCTGTTTCTCCGTGTCTTTTTTTGTTAACTCGTCCACTAATTAATATTTCAATACCTCCCAAAGACACTGCATGTGGAGACAGGCATACAAAAACGCATGTGGTAATAATCCATAGTCGCTATAAGGG
>CALZDK010000001.1 GCA_945637645.1 uncultured Prevotella sp. | reverse complement strand
CGGAACGAAGGAACTTGTAAGGCCCTTCGGGCTTGTCGGCTATTGCCACTCCTGCTCTTGCAGCACGATAGCCAAGTCCCTTGAGCTCAAGATGGAACCACATCACGAATTTCTTTGTCACCTTATTATATATAACCTTCGGTCGTTCCAATACGCAACCTTTCTCGATTTCGCTTCCCGGTTCGTCGCTGACAGAGAGTGCCACGCCGCGGTTTTTCCAGTTGCGCAAGTCTTTCGACGAATAACAAGTCACCCCTACAAGAGCCGAGCTTGTGTTTTCTGCCTTGTGCTCTCCAAACCAATAATAAGTACCATTATGTAAGAGGATGCCACCTCCATGGGCATTGATGTGTTCCCCATTGTTGTCAGGCCAAATCTCACCCGACTTGATCTTGTTTTCTGCCATTACCATCATAGGCAGGGCAAAAAAAAGTAACATGAATGATAATATTTGTTTCATACGTTTAGTAATATTTAATATTGTAGTTACGTTAATTTTGTTTCATCGGTTGCAAAAGTACGCAAAGAATGTTTACTAATGGGTATAAAATTCATTATTTAAGGGTGTACAAATTGAGAACAGGGTGAAAATAACAATATTTTGGTATGAAAAATCATATTTTATGTTAATTATTTGGTGGTTCTACATATTTTCCTTACATTTGCAGACAAAAATAAAGAAAACCTACATCTATGACTAAGAAACTGACATTATTTGTCGCCACCTTATTTATATATATATTGTCGGTCAAGGCCACAACGCAACAGTTTAGAAAGCTTTCTACTGTACCCGCAACTCACGCCGAAATCTACCGCTGCATTTTCTTCGATAGCCAAGGACTGCTATGGATTGGCTCCGACAGTGGTCTAAAATGCTACGATGGTTACGAAATGAAGACATATCGTAGCAACGCATATTCGCCACAACTTCTGCCAAACAACACTGTGCTCTGCATAACTGAAGACAAAATAGGACGACTGTGGCTCGGCACACACAACGGACTCGTTTGTTTCGACAAAAGATGGAACACATTCAAGACCTATAACCTGCCAAAACACAACCAACGCATCATCTACACACTCTTCACCGACAGAGAAGGACGTGTGTGGATAGGCACAGACGGAGGACTGTCGCTTTACGATGAGAAAAACGACAGGATAATAAACTATTTCTACGACGAGATGACATTTCTCGACCCTGAGAGACAAAAAACCGACAGTACACCTTACAGCGTGAAAGCCATTGCTGAAGACAGTCAGGGCAACATATACATTGGAACATGGAATAGCGGACTAATGAAACTGCAACCTGGTACAAGGACATTCATAAGGTATCCGCAGCTGAACCATCTCAACTCTGCCTATTCACTCACCTTCGACAGCAAGGGAAGACTATGGATAGGCACATGGGGACATGGCATCGAGCGACTTGACCAACCCCACAACCCAAGAAGCAAGAAAGTGAGCAGATGGAGCGTGCCAGGACTTACCAACTACTACTACCGCTTACAGGAAAACAAACTCGACAACACCATGATGGCAGTATGCCGTGAAGGAGTGTACACCATTGACCACAACGACCAAGGCCATTTCGTAAAGCTACAAGACATTGCAAACAACAGCACAAACCTCAGCAACGACTTGATAGTGGGCGAAAATGGTGACATCTGGATTTCTACCGTTAGCGACGGCATACTGCATCTCACCACAAAGCAATCGCCATTCAAACAATACATGCTTCCCACTCCCGAACAGAGCGTGCAGTCTATATTCACTGCCGACGGAAAGACTCTGTGGCTCGGACTCACACCTACGGGAGTAATAAAATACGACACAGAAACAGGAAAAACGGTAAACGACAACCAAGTGAGGGGAATACAAAACGCAGACCCATTATTTCCAAAGTCAACAATATTCTCCATCATCGAAGACAAAAAGGGAAACATCTTGATGGCAAACGGAGGGCACGGTGTGATGCAACTTAACAAGGACGGAAGCTACAACTCCCACTATGCCTTCAAATGCGACTTTATCAACGACAACTATGTCAATACATTGTTTACCTCAAGCGACGGAACGCTTTGGATAGGACAACGTAACAATCTTAGTATTAGAATGCCTAACGGGAAAGGGAGAAAACTCAACATGAGGGAAGGCTCTGATGATTTCTCTACTTGCGACGTAAGAGGCATAATAGAAGACAGTGAGCGCAACATTTGGGTTGCCACCGACAACGAGGGTATAATAAAAATAAACAGAGGTAAGCAGTTCACATTCCGACACTACTGCATCAATAACAGGAGATTGCCAGTGGAGGACGTAACTATGTGCCATGAGGACACCTATGGCAACATCTGGGCGATAACCAACAGCGGTGGACTATTGAAACTCGACAAGGAAAACGACCGCTTTATTCCCATGAACAGGAAATACGGCATCGACGGAGAAAAAGTGTTTTCCATAAACAACGACAATCATGGAAATATCTGGCTCTCTACAGACAGGTCGCTGGTGCGCATTATGTTCAGCAACGCCAATGCTAATCCCATAGTGACCACCTTCGCCAAAGACGGCGACGATAACGGATATGCATTCTGCACCAACTCCACATTCAAGTACAAGAACATGCTCTACTTCGGAGAAAGAAGCGGATTTGTGGCTTTTGACACAGAAAAAGTAACAGAGGAAAGCAAAAAGAATCTTTCAAACATCGTGGTTACAGAAATAATCGTGGCTGGGAAAAAATACAACGATATAGACTCTACAGAAAGAATAAAAATTTCTGAAGAAGCGCCCTTGTTTACTAAAAGGATTACAATACCGGCTAATGTAGAACGATTTGCGTTGGTGTTCTCATTGCTCACATATAGTAACGTGCAGCAAAACAAATATGCTTACAAACTCGACAGCGAAAGCCACTGGCACTATGCCGACATATCGCAACGTCGCGCCAACTTCGAAGGACTGGCTCCTGGAAAATACAAACTCTATGTGAAAGCCGCCGACAGCTACGGAAATTGGACCGAACTGCCCTACTCCATCGATATAATCATACTGCCGCCATGGTATCTCTCATGGTGGGCTATGCTTATATACTTCCTGTTCGGACTTATCTGCATAAGACTTATTGTATTATGGTATAAGGAATTTCTTAAAACAAGAAACAGACTGCAGATGGCTGTCATACTGACAAACATTACACACGAGCTGCTCACTCCTCTCACCATCATATCGTCGTCGATAGACGAAATGAAGGAAGAAGCCCCGCAGTTTGACAGCAAGTACACGGTGATGAAAAACAACATCAACCGACTCACACGACTGCTCAGGCAAATGCTCGAAGTGCGCAAGCAGCAAGCTGGACAACTTAGGCTAAAGGTGGCGGAAGGCAATCTCGCAGAGTTCGTAAAAATGGAGTGTGAAAACATCACGCCTATGACCACGCCTAAGAATGTCAGGCTAATAACAAACATCGACCCTACACTCGACAAGGTTTATTTCGACCGAGACAAACTCGACAAAATACTTTATAACTTACTGTCAAATGCAGTGAAATACAACAAAGAGGGCGGACGGATCATGGTTGCAGTGGAACGGGAGGGAGAAAACATGAGACTCACCGTGGAAGACGAAGGTATCGGTATTTCAAAAGCTAATCTCAAACGACTTTACACCAGATTCCTCGATGGCGACTACCGGAAAATAAACGCCACAGGAACGGGCATAGGAATATCTCTTACAAGAGACCTCGTGGTGCTTCACCATGGAACCATAGACTGCCAAAGCCGTGTGGGAGAAGGAACACGATTCACAATAGAACTGCCCATAAACAAAGAGGCATACGACGAAAAAGAAATGGCGGAGAATACCATTGACGAAATAGTTGCGGAAAACATACAGATGACAACACAACTTCCTACGGAAAGTTCTGACGAAACGGAAGACAACGGAAGAAATATGGACTACACAATACTCGTGGTTGAAGACAACGAGGAACTGCTAGAACTGATGTCGCGACTGCTTAGGAAAAAATACAATGTGCTCACCGCAAATAACGGACAACAGGCATGGAAAATAATACAGAAACAGGAACTCGACATTGTTATCACCGACGTGATGATGCCTGTGATGGATGGTATTGAACTCACACAAACCATCAAGCAATCCACCGACTACGGTCAACTACCAGTGGTGTTGCTCACAGCAAAGACAAGAGACGAAGACCGAAACGCGGCATTCGGCATTGGTGCCGACGAGTATATCATAAAACCTTTCAACATCGAAGACCTGAAGGTGCGCATAGACAACATCATTGCCAACAGGCAGAGAATAAGGGAGAGATTCAGTAGGCAAACCGACTTCGACGTAACCGAACAACACTACAGCAACCCCGACGAGGTGTTCATAAAAAGGGCTATTGAATGTGTGAAGGCACACATTGGAGAATACGACCGCGAGTCGTTCGCCCGTGACATGTGCATTAGCTCTTCGTCACTCTACAACAAGCTACGGGCCATTACCGGACAGAACATCTCAAGTTTCATCACCTCAGTACGTCTTAAGGAAGCGTGCCGCATAGCAAGCCAAGACCCTGCCATCAAAGTCATGGAACTCGGCATGCGTGTGGGTTTCTCCACACCAAAATACTTCACCAAGGTGTTCAAGGAAGAGTTCGGTATGTCGCCCAGTGAATATTTGGAAAAGCTGAAGGGCAAATCGTAGCCAGGAGGAAATGTTCCGAATCTTCCGAAACGATAATATCATATATGTGTTATTGATGATAACTTATGCTATTAATAATGATAACTTATGTCTCGCCGACTGTCACCTTACGACAGTCGCCTGTCATAACTCTGACAGTCGGCTGTCGAACTAATGACAGAGCCGTAAGAGACGTTATGCCCTATCAACGACTATAGTCTCTTCTGCGTCGTTTATAAGCTAAATTGCCTGTAAGCGTCTCCACGATGGCGTATTGCATATATCAAAAAACCGCTAAGAGCTCACTTAGCGGTTTTCTTTCCATTTGTCAGGCAGAAGCATTCTGTATTTTTCCAGCGGGGTGTTTGGCGGCAAGGCTGCCGCCTTGTTAATCACGTCTGATATGTAGTCGAGCCTTAAAAATTTCGCACATGCGCGCATGTGCGAAATTTTTAAGGCTCGACTAACTAACAACAAGCTCCTATACATAGCGAAAGTTGAGTAATAATTTGGTATTTCGGCTTTTTATTCATAATTTTGCAAACGAAAATAAAAACCATTCGATGGACAAGATGACAAAGGAGCAGCGCCACCGCTGCATGGCAGCAATAAAAAGCAAGGGAACACGCCCCGAAATTATGGTGCGAAAGTTTCTCTTTGCCCGCGGATTCCGCTATCGTCTCAACCATCCCCGACTCCCAGGCCATCCCGACATAGTACTCCGAAAATACCGTACCGTTATTTTTGTCAACGGATGTTTCTGGCACGGACACAACTACTGCCAAAGCTTCAAAATGCCCAAGACCAACACCGACTTTTGGGAAAAGAAAATCCGTCGCAACAAACAACGCGACATAGAGGAACAACGACAAATTGCATCCATGGGATGGCACTGCATAACGATATGGGAATGTCAGCTAAAGCCCCACTGCCGACAACAAACCCTTGAGTCCCTCGTACAAACCCTCTACCGCATCTACCTACAAGACCACCAACTGCCCAGCCCATATGCCCTTCCTGAAGAAGAAGACTACCCAATGGCAGCGGAGCCAGACCCTGCATCGCCACCACTACAATGCCAGAGTATCGAGAAGTAACACTATTTCCCGATGCAGAAATGGCTGAAGATGTTGGAGAGGACTTCGTTGGAAGTGATGATACCACGTCCTGTGATTTCAGACATTGAATCGAGACAGAGGCGAAGATCCTCGCTCAGAATGTCGCCACTGAGACCAAGGTCGATGCCCTCAATGGTGCGCGACATGCTTTCGTGACCCCTACGCAGTGCATCATAATGACGGGAGGAGGTAACAACAACATCGTTGGCGGAGATGGAAGGTATGTTGGCAGATTCATAGATGATTTCACGCAGACGGCTTACATTCGCCCCACTGCGGGCAGAGATGCCTACCACAGGCGTGGAGGCAAGAACAGACGAGAGACTTTCCACAAAGTCGTTCCTATCGGTCTTGTTGTTAACCACAATGAGCTGGCGGTTGCCGCAGTGTTGCATCATGCGCTTAACATCTTCATCGACGGGCATTTCATCCACCACCCATAACACTATTGTAGCTTCCTCAAGCTTCCGATAGGCAAGACTGATGCCAATACGCTCTATCTCGTCAGTGGTATCACGCAATCCTGCAGTGTCTATGAAACGGAAGGTAACACCATTGATGTCTATGGCATCCTCGATAACATCGCGGGTGGTGCCATGAACATCGCTCACTATTGCCCTCTCCTCCCCGATCAGACAGTTGAGCAATGTGCTCTTGCCCACATTCGTCTTGCCTACTATGGCAACAGGAATGCCTCGTTTTATTGCCTGTCCAGAGGAAAAAGAGTCCATCATTCTTACTATGTGACTGTCTATCTCCACGGCAAGCTGCCGCAACTCGCCTCGGTCGGCAAACTCAAGCTCCTCGTGGTCGCTGAAATCGAGTTCGAGCTCAAGGAGTGAAGTCATCTTGAGAAGTTGGTCGCGAAGACTGGAAAGGCTTGTGGAAATATTGCCACGCAACTGTCCAATGGCAATGCGATGGGTTGCCTCGTTTGTGGATGCTATAAGGTCGGCAACTGCCTCTGCCTGACTTAGGTCGAGCTTTCCATTGGCGAAAGCCCTTCGTGTAAACTCTCCCGGTTGTGCCTGACGACATCCCGCATCGATGAGCAGACGAAGGACTCGAGAGAGGATGTAGGCAGAACCATGGCACGAAATCTCCGTGGAGTCCTCGCCAGTATAGGAGTGAGGACTTCGGAACACGCTGACGAGAACCTCGTCAACCACCTTTCCAGTGCCGTCCAAGATGTTGCCATAACTGATGGTGTTGGCAGTGGCATGAAGAAGATTTCGACTGAAGATGCTGTCGGTTATTCTTATTGAATCGCAGCCCGAAACTCTTATAATTCCAATGGCACCACCTGCTGCCGTGGCTATGGCGCAGATGGTGTCGTTGTTGCTAAAGTCCATGATTTTTTTATATTCTGTCGAGCACCAATTGGATTAGGTCGTCGATGGTGTTTTTGTATGTAAGTTTCACATTCTTTGCGCGACGGTTGGCAATCACCATGCAACAAGTCATCGCACGATGTCCCATAAGCCGTGAGAGACCTGCAAGCGCACTGCTCTCCATCTCGAAATTGGTGATGCGGAGTCCTGAATGTTCAAAGGTTTCTATCTTCTCGTTAAGATGCGGGTCGGCAAGAGGAAGACGAAGCTCACGTCCCTGCGGACCATAAAATCCGCCACAGGCTATGGTTATGCCACGCACCATGTCGTCCTTTGCCACACAGGATAACAAGTCGGCATCGTTGTCAACAACATAGGGAGCGCAGAGTTGAGGATTCCAATCCACATGAGCCTTGAAGGCTTCTTCGAGCTCAAGGTCACAAATCTCGTTGCGACGTGCATAGAAATTAAGAAGTCCGTCGAAACCAATGCTCTTCACAGAAGCTATATAAGTGCCTGATGGTGTGTCGGTTTGTAATCCTCCGCAGGTTCCTATGCGCACAAATGTCAGCTGTCGGAAATTGTCTTTTTCCTCTCTTGTAGCGAAGTCGATGTTGGCAAGTGCGTCGAGCTCGTTGACCACGATGTCAATATTGTCGCATCCGATGCCAGTGGACTGCGCTGTAATTCTTTTGCCCTTATAGGTGCCTGTAATGGCGTGGAACTCACGGTTTGAAACCTCGCACTCCACGGTGTCGAAATGAGATGCTACAAGTTTCACTCTCCCCGGGTCGCCAACCAATATGACCTTGTCGGCAAGTTGTTCGGGACGCAGATGGAGGTGGAATGCACTTCCATCTGCATTGATTATCAGTTCGCTCTCAGCGAAGTATTTCTTCGTTTTCTGCATTTCGTATCTCCTTTTCCAATTGTTTTATTTTCAGTTCTGTAGTCTCTGCCCGTTGCTCTGCAGAGAGTATCTCCTGCCTCAAGGCGGCACGCTCCTCATCGTTGGCTTTAGGATAATAGGCGCGCAACTTCTCAAGGGCAAGGCGCCAGTGTTCAAACTCCTGTCGGGCAGTAAGAAGCTCTCCATAGCGGCCCACATTGCCTTCGGCACGGAACTGCCGCGGACTTGTATATACAGTGTTGTTGTTTATTACGAAACTCATCTCCGTTTCCTTGCTGTCCCCTACCCTCGCCTTACGTGCTGCCATGTCGGCAATGCGCTTCAGGGCGGCCTTGCGCTCGCTTCCGTTTCCCCATGTTGCGGCAATGGAATGCAGTTGGGAAAGACACCGGAGCTTTTCCTCGTCCATGTCTATAGAATAGGTCTCACGTGTCTCGGTGGGTACAAAAGTGTAAATGCACACCTTTCCCTCTGGCTGACGACGGTCGGTGGCAAACCATCCGATGTTGTCATACTCGTCAACCACATAGAAATAGTCGTTTGCCTCAGAGCAGAACGGCATACCGATATTCTCAGGTTTGTAGAAGCTGTTGTCGTCGGCATTGAAACGTGTAACATATATGTCGTAGCCTCCAATGCCATCACCTCCCTCGGCAGCAAAATAGAGTGTTGCCCCATCAGCCATCATGAAGGGGAAATCCATATTGCCCAACTCCATGTCGCCTCCAAAAGCAAGAGGTTGCGGCTCAGCCCAAACGCCATCGAGTTTGTCGCTGTGCCATAAGCGCATTGCTCCATTGGCATCTTTGGCGGAGAAGATGCAGCGGTCGCCAAGCTCGGTAACAAACGCCACTCCGTTGAACTTGTCTCCCACCACCTGTTTTGCAGCCGCCAAGGAGCCTGCTTCTGGAGGCAGCGAAAGAGCCGCAAGCATTTCGTTCTTGTCCACCACGACACTATCTACGAAGACAACCTTCTGTGTGGCTATCTCCATCTCAGCCATGCGTGCTATATGTTCCTTCTCCTCTTCTGTGAGCACTACTTTCTGCGTTTTCTTCCTCTTCTGCTGCACATCAGCACTCATCGGACTGAACACCATGGAAGCCACAAGAGTGAAAGCCATAAAAATATGTCTGTTTCTCATCTTAATTCTCATTTTTTGTCTTATCTTGCGTGCAAAGATACAAAAAAAAATGAGAATAAGGGCAGAATAGCAAAAAAAACAATATTTCTCAAAGATAATTCCATAATTTTGTGCTGTTTGAAAACTTTTTTAAGACATTGTGATGTCACTTCCCACATTATTGTATAAATAAATCTCACAAAATGATATTTAAACTGCATGAAATGACATTTTATTGCATTTTTTTTTGGTGATTACAGATTAATGCGCTACCTTTGCAGTTAGAACTAAAAACAGGCAGACACAATGAGACAACTGAAAATTATAAAATCAATCACAAACCGTGAAAGCCAAGCCCTTGAGAAATACCTACAGGAAATAGGCAAAGAGGAACTGCTCACGGTGGACGAGGAAGTGGAGTTGGCACAAAAAATCCATAAGGGCGACAAGAAAGCCCTTGAGAGACTGACACGCGCCAACCTGAGATTTGTTGTGTCTGTGGCAAAGCAATATCAGAACCAAGGATTGAGCCTTCCCGACCTCATCAACGAAGGCAACCTCGGACTGATACGTGCTGCGGAGAAGTTCGACGAGACACGAGGCTTCAAGTTCATCAGCTACGCTGTGTGGTGGATTCGCCAAAGCATACTTCAGGCTCTTGCAGAACAAAGCCGCATAGTGCGCCTGCCGCTAAACCAAAGCGGATCGCTCTCTAAAATAGCAAAGATGCAACAGAAGTTTGAACAACTCAACGAGCGCAGACCCTCGATAGAGGAAATAGCTTCAAGCATCGACTTGCCAGAAGAGAAAGTGGAGGACGCCATGAAATCAAACACTCGACACATCTCCGTGGACGCCCCATTCTCCGATGCAGACGAGAGCAACACTCTGCTCGACGTGCTCGAGGACACCTCTGCTCCAGAGGCGGACAACGAGTTGGTAAGCGAATCGCTGAGGTCTGAGATAACCAAAGCACTCAACGTGCTGAAACCACGCGAAAAGGAAATAGTGGAAGCATCCTTCGGCATAGGCTGCAGCGAGCAGACTCTTGAAGAGATAGGTGCTAAATACGGACTCTCGCGCGAGCGTGTTCGGCAGATAAAGGAGAAAGCCATCCGACGACTACGCACCACAACCAACAGCGAACTGCTCAAATCGTTTCTCGGATAAGTAAGAACAAAATAAAAACAGTATAACAAAAGAAAAAACACAATGAAGAAAACACTAAGCGCAGTAATGCTACTGCTGATGTCGATAGTCTTCGCCAACACAACGGAAGCGAAGATAAAGGTTGCTCCAAAGTTATATATCTTCGGATTCTCCGCCTCGTTCAAAAACGCCATTGTCTATCTCACCAACCTGCAGGAACTCGACTCGGCGTGGGTGGACTCGAAGAGCAAATTCCTTTGTGCACGCGACCAATATAGCGCACAGCTGAAGGACTATCTCGCAGCCACCATAAACGACCCTCACCGCACATGCGTAGTGATGTTCTCCACAGAGAAGAGCAAGGCTGAGAAGAAATACATGAAGCTGAAACGCACCTACACCGATAAGGTAAAGGGTAAAGACGGCTACGAAGTAAACTTCATTGACCCCAAGGACTTCCAGTTCACCGCCGTTGACATGACTCCATATCTCGAGGAACTGAACGCCGAGAAGCCAAAGCCCGAGAAGAAGCAAAAGAAGCAAAAGAAACAGAAGGAAAAGGAAAAACAGGAAACACCAAGTGAATAAATGAAAGTAGCATCGAGTTAACAGTTAACGTTAGCTCGATGCTATTTCTTTTTTCTCTTTTAGCTCAGCAAGCATTGCTCTCAGCTCAGGACTTAGATGGCTCTTGCGTGAGAGGTAGCGCTGCTTTCGCTGCTCGTATTGTTCACGATGGCGTTCAAGATAGTTGTCTGCCATGGAGTTTGTTTAGTCGGGTTTGAACTTGTTATATATCACACTGATGCGCAACGGCGCATGGGTGTTGGCTGAGCCTCCCACGAGGCGGCAGCTCTTCAGCGACATGTCGTTGGAGCAGTTGGTGTAGGATCCTGTTGAGCTGTTTATGGTAACGCTGACAGGAATGAGCACCACCTTGTTCCAATTTTCACTCTTTCCCTTGTTTGCCCAAAGGTTGTTGACGAGCGACGAGATGTTGTTGAAGGTGTAGGTGTTATAGGTGCTCGAGTATGTGGCGATATAGGATGTCACATTGTCGGGCAGGTTACGCTTCTCGAAGAAGGTGTACATAGAGTCGCGCGGCACCATGAGCACATAGGAAGGAGCCTTGTAGAGGGCTTCGTCGTCAGTGCGGTTGTAGCGTGTGAATGTGATTTTCGCCGAGCTGATGGTGTCGTTCTCGTGTCCACGCTTTATGTCATCGATGGGCAAGGTGGCTTCTGTATAGATGCCTGCAGGCGACTTGAGGTAGGTACAGGAGAGATCGTCGGCAAGTCGCTGTATGCGATTTTTGTCGTTGAGGATGTTTGTGGTCTGCATCACTTCTTCCGTACCGCCTATGCGCAGTCCTGAGCGGATGATGGAGTCGTTGGAATAGCAGCGATAGTGGAACTGAAGGGCGGTAAGAAGAACCTCGCCCATAGTGCCTGTGCCGTCGGTTGACTGAACGAAGAAACCTGGGAACACCTTATTAACAAAGTTGTAGGAGTTTTTGTAGTTGTCGGCATCGGCATAGTATTTCCGCATGAGATAGGTGCCGAAATTGTTGTATGTGTTGCCGTCGAGGTCGGTATAAGGATCGTTCAACGGTATGCTCACGGCACGGAGCGAGTCGGTGCCTACGAGTCCCTTATAAGTGAACACTTTTTGCTTCTCTATACCTCCAGTGCGAACATAGCCTTCGTCAACAGGGGAGAAGTTGGAGTAGTAGTCGCGTCCTTCGCGTATTGGTTTTTCAAGCTCGTAAGCAGTGAGCTTCACGGCGTTAAGCGTGTCGCCGACGAAGGAGTTGAAATAGATATTGAAGAAGCAGGAGTCTGCCACTACTTTTCCTTCGGTGTCGCGGCTGACGATACTGTCTTGCTTTGGCAAGAGCTGTGTCTCTGTCAGCAGTTCAGCCACTCCAAACTGTGTTGAGAAGTTTGCAGTGACATAGGTGTTGGTTTCCTCGTCCTTGATATGTCCGAGGTATGAATAAGGTGTGCGTGAGAGCACGCTATCCACGCAGATGGAGCGGCTCTCAACATTGAAGGTGTCGGTCAAGATGGCGAACTTGTCAGCATCGTTAGAGACGCTGTTGCCGAGCGTGTCGGTGGTGTCGTCGCAAGAAGCCGCAACCATTGTCATGATGGCAGCGACCACCATTGTAATCCATTTATTTTTCATCCTGTCAGTGTGTGTTTGTTCTCTTCATGTTTGTTCTTAGACATTTAGGATGTCGTCGTAGAACTTGGCGTAGGCTGCAGCAAAGTCATCACCGGGGAATTTGAGCAGCGGCTTGCCTGAAGCCTCGGCGTGAGCCACCACGTCGGGCAGTATGTCGGCAGCAGCCTCTATCACTCCGTCGGAATTGTCGATGGCAATCTTGGCGAGGTCGTTGTAGCTTATAGCCTCAGGATAGTCGGCGAGACATTCAGCTGTCACATCACGATAGGCAAGACACTCACGGAAATCTTCGCACACAGTGCCTTCGAGGTTGTGGTTGAAAATCGATGTGACCACCTTAGACTGTGCGAAGCAGGGCTCGTCGGCGTAGGCTGTGCGCAGGAAGAAGGGAACGATGTATGACATCCATCCCTGACAGTGAATCACATCGGGTATCCACCTCAGCTTCTTCACAGTCTCCAACACGCCGCGTGCGTAGAACACAGCACGCTCGCCGTTGTCGTCGTATGGTTTTCCGTCCTCGTCAACGTCTTGCAGGCGCTTGAGGAAGTAGTCGTCGTTGTCGATGAAATAAGCCTGTGATTTTGCGGCAGGCATCGACGCTACCTTAATGACAAGAGGATGGTCAGTCTCCTTGATAATAATGTTCATACCAGAGAGTCGTATCACCTCGTGCAGCTGTCCACGCCGCTCGTTAATGTTGCCCCATTTTGGGGAGAAAACCCTTACCTCAAAGCCTTCCTGCACTACTTTCGTAGGCACGATTTTGCCCATGTCGGCAATCCCGCCTTGCGTGAAGCCTCCTATAGCTTGGTTTATAAATAGAATTTTTTTAGCCATTTCTTGTTGTTTAATGTTGCAAAGTTACGAATTTTTTCTGAGATTTTGCCCTTGCAGCCGATGGAATTAGGGAAAATAAGAAACTTTTTTGGATTTTTTCACCTTATATTATTGTTACGTCGGCGAAAAGTTGTAATTTTGCAGCGTTTTTTATAATATCACAGGAAAGAAATGATTGTATTTGAAAAAATCGCAGATTTGCAGAATGCGCTGTTTGCTGACAGGAAGTGCGGACGATCTGTCGGACTTGTCCCGACTATGGGTGCGCTGCACGAGGGTCACGCATCGCTTGTGAGGAGGAGCGTGGAGGAGAACGACGTTACTGTGGTGTCGGTGTTTCTTAATCCGACACAGTTCAACGACAAGAACGACCTGAAAAACTATCCACGCACACTTGAGGCAGACTGCAAGCTGCTCGAGGAGTGTGGTGCGCAATATGTACTCGCCCCATCGGTTAAGGAGATGTACCCTACGGAAGACAAGAGACAGTTTGAGTTTCCACCTGTATCGACAGTGATGGAAGGCGCACACCGCCCCGGACACTTCAACGGAGTGTGCCAAGTGGTGAGCCGATTGTTCTATATAGTGAAGCCCGACCGTGCGTATTTTGGCGAGAAGGACTTTCAGCAAATAGCCGTGGTGAAGGCTATGGTGAACTACCTGAGACTCGGAGTAAAGATTGTGGAGTGCGACATAGTGAGAGAGGATGACGGACTTGCACGTTCGAGTCGCAACACTCTGTTGGCTCCCGAGGAGCGTGCCATTGCACCAAACATATACAAGGCGCTAAAGGCAAGCGTGGAATATGCGCAGAAACACACGGTGAAGGAAACCCACTACAAGGTGGTGGAGGAAATAAACGCCGTGGAGGGATTGGAAGTGGAGTACTACTCCATTGTTGACGGACACACGCTCCTCGACATAGACGATTGGAACGCCACGGACTATGCCGTGGGATGCATTACAGTGTATTGCGGAAAGAAACCTATCAGACTCATCGACCACATAAAATATAAGTAAGAAAACGTATTATGCAGATAGAAGTGCTGAAATCGAAGCTGCACTGCGTCACGGTGACAGAGGCAAACCTGAACTACATGGGCAGCATAACGATAGACGAAGACCTCATGGACGCTGCAAACATGATTGCAGGAGAGAAGGTGCAGATAGTAGATAACAACAACGGCGAGCGCTTTGAGACCTACATCATAAAGGGCGAGAGAGGAAGCGGATGCATCTGCCTTAATGGGGCGGCGGCACGCAAGGTGCAAGTGGGCGACACATGCATCATTATCTCTTATGCACTCATGGACTTTGAGGAGGCTAAACAGTTTAAACCTGCGATTGTGTTTCCTGAAAACAACCGCATAGCAAGATAGGAATCACAATGGAAGAGATACTGAAATACTTCACCGACCTCAGCGAGGAACAGCACCGACAGTTTTCGATGCTCGACGAGCTCTACCACGATTGGAACTCGAAGATAAACGTCATAAGCCGAAAGGACATCGACAACCTCTACGAGCACCATGTGCTGCACTCGCTCGCCATTGCGAAACTGATTCACTTCAAGCCTCAGACGAGGATTCTCGACTTTGGCACAGGAGGCGGTTTTCCAGGCATTCCACTCGCCATCATGTTCCCTGAGTGCAGTTTCAAACTGATAGACGGAACGGGAAAGAAAATCAGAGTGGCTTGTGAGGTGGCTAAAGCAATAGGACTAAAAAACTGCGACCCGCAACAGCTGCGAGGCGAGGAGGAGCGCGGAAAATTTGACTTTGTGGTGAGCCGTGCAGTGATGCAACTTCCCGACCTGATGAAGATAGTAGGGAAGAACATCAACAAGCGGGGCTTCAACGCGCTGCCCAACGGAGTGATCTGCCTGAAGGGCGGAGACCTGCAGGCTGAGACACACCCCTACCGCAACATCGTGGAGACCACGGAGCTGACAAATTGGTACGGCGAGGAATGGTTCAAGGAGAAGTATGTCATCTATCTCCCAGCATAACTTTTTCATACTTTTTACTTTTTTACTAATAAGCACTATGATGAAGATTGAGAGATTTGAGGTGAACCCTTTCCAAGAGAACTGCTACATAGTGAGCGACGATAGCGGCGAGGGCATCATCATCGACTGCGGCGCATTCTACGAGGAAGAGCGCAAGGCTGTAGTGGAGTATGTGATGGACAACGGAATAGAGTTGAAACATCTCATTTCCACCCACGGACACATTGACCACAACTTTGGTAACAACACCATATACGAACGTTTTGGACTGAAGCCTGAGGTGCATGCCGCCGACGAGCCTCTGATGAGCAAACTCGGAGAGCAAGCCTTGATGTTCTGCAACTACAGGCTCAACTACGAGATGCCACCTGTGGGCAGATACCTCAGCGAGGCAGACACAATAAGGTTTGGCAACCACGAACTGAATATCATCAGCACTCCAGGACACACTCCAGGGTCGGTGTTCTTCTACTGCAAGGAGGAAGGCGTGGCTTTCTCCGGCGACACCCTGTTCAGAATGAGCATCGGACGCACCGACTTTGAGTTGGGAAGCTACAAGGACATTATGGATAGCCTGCGACAGCTGCCCACCATACTTCCAGACGAGACAACAATACTACCGGGACACGGACCACGCACAACGATGAAAGCTGAAAAGCAAGACAATCCCTATCTGAGACAATAAAGGAAAAGCAAAAAAAAGCAAAAAATTAACCCACACGTCGTGCAGAAATCTCTACATGAAGTGTGGGTTTCAAAAGTTGACTAATCTCACGACCTGTAACTTTTTAGTTAACCTTAATAATCTAATACCATGAAAAACACATGGCAAAGATACGAATTATTATCTAATGTTGCAAATTTTTATATTAAATATTAAATTATTTTTATAATTAAAGGTTAATTTTTAAAGTTGTTAACGTAATTTTGTCGCTAATTATCTTTTTATCGTCGGCAGTCAACAGAGAGAACGTCAGACTCAGCGAGAGAATATCGGAGTCTGGACTAAGCTCTGCAGTTACGTCGGCATTATCTATGGCGGCAACAGCCTTTTGCCACTCCTCTTCGGTGGTGTCTTGCTTTCGCATCATCATCTCCCCCACCCTGTCCTTTAATGAGAGGGAGAGACTGAGCGGCATCCATTTGGAAGTGAACTTCCTCACTTCGCTATGACCTGCATCGGATGTACGGCAGGTCTTCACCACATAAAGCACATAATCTGCCGAGTCTGCCAAAAGGCTGTCTGCCTTTATCAGCCTCATCTCAACAGTAGTTTGGCTGTTGAGTTGCAGCTTCATATAGTTATCGGTGAGCTTTAGCAGTTCTGTGGAGCCATCGAACGCATTATTCACCTCCGATTTCATGCCTGCCTTGGCGAAGTCTATGAGGTCGAGCCTGTTGTTTTTCGAGAGATAGGGCATGAGAGAATCGGGCATTGTGGCAAACACATCGCCCACGGTAGTTTTACTCTCAGCACTCAGGTTTGTCGGCAAAGTCAACACCACGAAGAGTGCCACCGCAGCCACCCTTCCCTGCTTCCAAATTGCAGTCACCTTACGTCTGACGGCTGCTGTGTTGGCAAGCGTTACAGCTGCGAGCAGTACAAGACCTAATGTCACGGCAGGCAGCAGCGATCCGTCGTCAATGTTGGGATAAAGAGTTTGTAGCATGTCCATATATTCCCCCCGCAGCAGCGACACAGCGGCGAGCACTATTGCCAAGACAAGAACATTGAGTGCCAAGGTGAGCAACTGATAGGGTCGTGCCACCTGCGACGGCGAATAGCCTATGAGCATGAGATTTTCAAGTTTTGAGGTGTTTTTCTGCACAAGCAGATAAATGCTCAGCATAAGAATATAGAAGCTCAGGAGACTGATGATGAGTCCGACGCTCATCACGAGCATGACCACCACACGCAGGAAGTATGTTGTCTTCTCCGCTTGCAGCTTATTGTCCTCCACCTCGTAGCCACAGTCGCTGATGTAATGTGCTATGCGCTCGTCGGTAGGGTTGTCAACCTCCACTATAAGACGCGAGGGCAGGCTCGTTTCCTCAGGTGCGTAGGTCTTGTTGCTCCAATCCATGAAAGCCTGTGGCACAAGTATGGAGTTGAGACGATTTGACAGCCCTATAACCTTTCCCTTATACTCTCCCTGTTTTCCGTTGCCATGAATGCTGATGCGGAAGTCTATCATTCCCATGAGTCCGTCACTGATTTTGGGCAGGGAGTGAGTCTGAGCAAAGCCGAAATTATACATGTTGATATATGAACGTGGAAGGACTATAGGCACGGTGGTGTCGCCTTCAGACCATTTCCACTGCTCCAAAGTCACGTCGAGGAAACCGTCGGGAACACTCTCGAAAAATATTTCCGACGACAATACCTGAACGCCATCTATTCCCATATGTGCATCCACCTTATATTCCGTGGAAGTGAACCTTGCCGCTTTTTTGGTGAAGGGTTGTGAGGCAATGTCGCCAATCTCGGATTCGGTGAACTGTGTGCTGTTGCCGCCAAGTGTGCTGCCGATGGAAATTTTCTTGCTCACAATGAGATAGTCTGACCCCATGAAGGAATCACCTTGAGTGAACACGGGCAGTACGTCGGAATAGAACTGATAGCCCAAAAGTACGATTAGCATGCCAAAGAGATTGGCAAGCGAGAAGCCTGCGAACTGCGGCAGACTGATGTGCTGACGCAGCAGTTTCCAAACAATACTCATAGCTTTATCCTCCTTTCGTAGTTGAGTTCTATATGTTTTCCGATGCTCGTCACTATCACTGCTGCACCTTGACTTTTCGCCTCCTCAATCATTATCTCACCCATTATGGCAGAGTTGTCGTCGTCGAGATGGCTTATTGGCTCGTCGGCAAGCAGGAAGTCGAAAGGCTGTACCAACGCCCTCATGAGTGCCACTCGTTGCTGTTGTCCGAACGACATCTTTCCCACTTTCGTGTCCATCTTGTCTGCAATGCCAAGTCGCTCAAACCACTCTCTTATGGTTTTTTGCTGTTTGAAGCCTGTCAGTTTGTTCTTTATCTCCACGTTCTCCCAAGCCGAGAGCTCAGAGAACAGGCGAAGCTCCTGAAAGAGCAGACTGATGCTCTTTCGCCTAATGCTCACCCAATCTGCTATCTTTAGGTTCTTGGTATCGTTGTCGTCGAAGAGCAACGAACCTGCGAAATCGTTTCGGTAGCCTGCGATGTAGCTGCAAAAGGTGCTCTTGCCTTGTCCGCTTGCCGCCTCAATGAGGTATAGTGAGCCACGTCTTAGCTCCATCTCCTTGCCCCATATTTCCGAGTCGATGTCGCGACGATTGGCAAACACCGCAGGTATGACATTCCTGAATATTATTCTTTCCATCAATATCTGTGTATATATTATATAAAAGGTATGTGTTCACCTTGTTGGGCTATTATTTCTCCGTCACCACAATGGTGTCTATACCTCCCAACATCGACAATGCAACTCCCGCTCCCATGTTCACGTCAAAGACTTTAAGAAGAGAGTTGATGTTGACGATTATGGCGAGTTTCTTTCCCACGGTCATCGCCTTTATCTCACTGTCGATCGGTTTTTTGGCATCCTTGGTGCAGTTGTCAGCCACCTCTTCCTCAGAGGTGATGTAGAGCAGTTTCCTGCTTTTTTCAACCCCAAAGAACACGTCCATGGCATCGCTGTGTATGCGGTATTTTCCCTCGCCCATGTCGTCTATCACTGTTCCATGAGGCGAAGACCGTTTCCAATAGTCCACGTCTGCTATCCAATCCATGTTGTTCACCTCGGCGAGCAAAGAGAAATTGTTCTCGTCGTTATTGTCGTCGTAGCCTACAACGATCTGTCCGTCAACGCTCCTCACCATCTTGTCAATATCGATGGAAGTGTTTACTCCAAAGAGCAAGGTCCGCATCTCGTTGTTGCTACGCATCATGTTCAACAAGTCGTTTCCTGCCATGGAACAGGTCAGCGACATCAGCCTGTCTGAGGGTATGGTGTTGAGATAGCTGTCGGCAATGGGCTTGAACTTGTCCTTCATTGCATTGATAGAGTCGTCTGTCTGGCTGTCGAAAGAGAAAGTCTCTCCCTCTATCGAGAGAGTCTTGCCCTGTTTTCTTACCGCAGCAGCGACGTAGCATTTTTCCATTGGCACATTTTTTGGCAGCGTCATGGAGAAAGGCACGGAGACATTCTCAGGCAACATTCTCAGTTGTGCCACCACAGCCAAGGCAGCGTCAATGTCAGAGAGGCGATCATACATTTCGGTGCTTCCGAAACCGCCCTCGCTCTCTGCACTCAGGTATTTTGCCATCCTTCGTTTCAGCACTAAATGGTCAGATGCTACGGAAGGTCCCATGACCAACAGAGCCTTTGACGACTTCCCCACGAGGAAACTATTGTTCACCACAGAGAAATCATATCCTTTGTAATCCTCAAACTCTGTAGCCATTTTCTTCTCAACGAGACTATCGAACACCTTCTCCACATCACTCTCCGATGTTACGGCAGCCACGAGTCCGAGCATACCGTCAGGAGCCATGAAGAGAAAGATTTTTTCCTTTAGGTCGATGCCGCAATTCTCCACAGACTCCACTCCCAGGATCTTTCCCAAAGCCACAAGCTCACGGTCTGTTCCCAACTGCTTTGGGTTTATCGCCACAACAGCCTTTGCGTTGTGTGGAACAACGTCAACGTAGTTAGAGGAGCACGAGCACAGAAGTGCTGCAAACAGAGCCACAAGTGTAAAACGATATATCTTTTTCTCCATTTTCAACATTCAACTTTCAACCTTAACCCTTTTACATAGGTTCGCCATCATCACTGAAGCCAAGGCAGCCGTCTCAGTGCGCAGCCTGCTCTCGCCGAGCGATACCGACTCATATCCTGCAGCCATTGCCTTCTCCACCTCGCTGACGGAGAAATCGCCCTCGGGTCCAATCATTATCGTGACGTTGGCATTCTTGTCGGCAGCCACGAGGTTGTCAAAGAAGTCACTCTTCGGAATCTCGTCGTAGCAATGAGCAATATATTTCAGTCCGTCGTTGGGATGGTTTAGAAATTCGTCGAACGTCACAATCTCATCCACGACAGGTTTCCACGCCTTACGGCTTTGTTTCATTGCCGCTACAACAATTTTCTCCAAGCGTCGTGTTTTTACCACCCTTCGCTCAGAGTTGTCGCAGTTGATGAACGATATTCTGTCGAAACCAATCTCTGTTGCCTTCTCTATCATCCATTCCATCCTCTCCATCATCTTCGTTGGCGACACGACAAGATGCAGATGACCTTGCCACAATGCTTTCTGCGGCAATGTCTCCAACAGTCGGAACATACATTTCCTTGTGGCGGCAATGGTGATTTCCGCCTTGTAGAAATTTCCCTCACCGTCGGTAAGCATCATCTCATCACCCGATTTCAGACGCAGCACTCTCAAGGCGTGCATAGCTTCTTCCTCTGGCAGTTCGTTCGTCGTGTTGACGTCAGGAACATAGAAAAACCTTATCTCTTTCATAGAAAACCTATTTTTTACGTTTTTTCAATTCGTCCGACAACACCTTTGCCAACTGATAGTCTTCGTTGTTGATGGCGTTCTGGAGTGCTTCTCTAAGATTATCCTCAGGCAATATGTTTATTGGCATCGACTTGGTGTACATGTCCTGTTTGGAATAGGGTGTACCCTGTCTGTCGAGGATTGAAGAGAGCACATATATAGGTATTTTGCTGATGCTTGAGAGAAGGACAGCGTCGCTAAGGCGTATGGGATAGGTGAGGCTGCTGTTCAAGTCCTCAAGCTCTGTCTCATACTCTCCCTCATACACACCATAGATAATGATCCGCAGGTTCTTCAGCTCCATTGTCCTGTTGTTGCGCAGTATCTCTATAAGCACCTCAGGGAGCAGTCGGATTGTGTCGATTTTTGTCTTCGCCGTATCTCGCGTGACGAATTGGTCGCGCACATATCGGTCGCAGACAAAAGTCAGTTGTCTGTCCTCCTTATCGTTTATCAGCGTTACGAGCGACAGCTGATGGCCACTGCTCTCCATCGACATCACCGATTCGAGTCTGAGCTTTATCATTATGTCATCTATCATAAGCCTTGATATTTTTCGGTCTGAAAACGAATGCGAATGACACTGCGACGAACAATGCGTATGCAGCGAAGATGAACCAACACGTCGACCAATCGCCGACGATGAAACTGTATTCGCCAAAGTCCTTTGTTGTGGTGAATTGGTTCACAACCTCCTGAGCCGCCAAAGTGCCAAACGTTGCACCAATGCCGTTGGTCATGAGCATGAACAGTCCCTGTGCGCTCGACCTCATACTTGGGTCGGTGTTCATGTCAACAAAGAATGCTCCGCTGATGTTGAAGAAGTCGAAAGCCACTCCATAGACGAGCATTGAGAGAATGAACATCCACACTCCGTCTCCGGGGTTGCCAAGGCCGAAGAGTCCGAATCGAAACACCCATGCCACCATAGCTATGAGCATCACGTTCTTTATTCCGAACTTCTTCATGGCGAAAGGAATGAGCAATATGCAGCAAGCCTCGCTGATTTGCGAGAGGGAGATCAATATGTTGGTGTGCTGCACTCCAAACGTGTCGGCATATTCGGGCATAGAGGCGAAACTGCTGATGAAAGGATTTGCGAAGCCGTTGGTTATCTGAAGGCTCACTCCAAGCATCATGGAGAAGATGAAGAAAAGAGCCATCTTCTTCTGCTTGAACAACTTGAAAGCGCTGAAGCCCAAGGCATCATATACAGACTTGTTTTTTGTGTTGTCCTTGATGATGGCACACTTTGGCAACGTCAGCGAATAGAGGAACAGCAATATTCCCAACGCTCCCGAGGTCATGAACTGCCGCTCGTCAACCTCGTAGCCCATAATATCGACAAACCACATGGCTATGATGAAACCTATGGTGCCGAACACACGTATTGCGGGAAAAATCTTCACCGTGTCCATGTCTGCTTTCTGCAGTGCGTTGAATGCCACGGAATTGGACAGTGCGATGGTAGGCATATAGAATGCCACCGACACTGAATAGAGCGAGAAGACCACCGCACGGTTGAGGTGCTCCCATCCCACATGGTTGCAGTATGTGGCGAGAAGAATCATGAATGCGCCGGCAATGAAATGGCAAAGTCCCAACATCTTCTGTGCCTGCAGCCATCTGTCGGCTATTATGCCTATGAGAGCGGGCATGAAAATGGAAACCACTCCTTGCATGGAATAGAAGAATCCAATGTCGCCTCCCATTCCTACATCTCCGAGATAGCGTCCCATAGATGTAAGGTAAGCTCCCCAAACCGCAAATTCGAGGAAGTTCATCACAGCCAAGCGTATTTTCAGATTCATAGTTTTAATATTTAAAGTTCTGTAATAAATTGTCTGCCTATTCCAAGAGTCTGCCTCCATGGAAGGCTCTCAGCCTGCCGTGGATGTCGCGCTCCAGCACTATCTCGCCTCCTACCCATTCCGTGAAAGGTTCCTCACCGTCGAGATGTCTGTAAGCGGTTACCACTCCGCAGGCTATTTCCACCACAGCCATCGGCAGCTCACCCTCAGAGGTAATCAGCCTGTGCGCAGCCACCTTTCTCCGGCGCGCCCCGTTACCCTCACTCTTCATCGCGTCTTCAGCGGTTGTTGCCGCATGTTGGGCGGCAGGGGTGGTGTGTTTGGTCGATGGGGTATCGGACGAAGGCTGTCGGGGCGTTGTCTTGCGGCAGAGTCGCCCTTTGCCGCCGTTGGGCTTCCATTGCTCAGAGACGGTGTTTCCTTGTCCTTCTGTTTCCTCATCCTGAGGAATTGTATGTTGTTGACGAACATCATCTTCAGTGTAGATGTCTCGTCGCGTCCACGGTCGAGATAAATAAAACCACGTATGTCGCGCACCATCTCGTCGTCGTTAGGTGTCACCCTAAGCTCCGTGATGCCTGTCATCGACACCGTCCTTGTGTATGATGCGATGCTGTCGGTAGCATATCTCACCGCCATGTATATTGTGGCGTCCTTTGTACCGCTCTGATAGAGGAAGTTGGTGTCGAAAGTCAGAAGATAGGTGTCTCCCTTTCTGAACGCAGTGTCTGCCTTCACCGTGAAATCCACTCTGTTGTAAGGCACTGCCGGAGTCAGGAAGAATGCTTTTTTCTCTCTCCACACGTCGGCTGTGTCACCTCCCACCACGAAACGTTTTCTCATTTCCGCCGCAGCGGCTCCCGTTGTCTCCTCGTCTATTCTCTCCTGCAGGTTTGCGTATATCTTTCTCATGTAGTCCGCCCTGCTGTAGTAATAGACCATAGAGGAGTCGAACTCTGCCTCAGTCACTCCGTGTTTCTTCAGCACAGAAAGGAAATAGAGCCTACGGTTGTAGCCCATCCTTCCGTCTTTGGTGTCGATGTCAGCCATTGCCTGCGACAAATAGTAGTCGTAGAGCAAGTCTTCCATGTCCCCGGGTGAGATATACTCACTCGGCACCGAGGGCTTGCAGCCCAAGAGCAGCAGCGATATTGCCGCCGCGAAGAATGTGCCTATCCGTCGTCCTGTCGTCATCATGTTTGTCATTTATCTTCCGTCTTCTGCAGACTGTCGTTTTTCTTGCGTCCGAGAATATTCTCCACAGACATCTCCGCGAGTTCCTTTCTGTACCATATCAGCAACGCCACCACTCCCACACTGATGCTTGAGTCGGCAATGTTGAATATGGGGCTGAAGAAGATGAAGCCCTCGCCTCCCACCATTGGAACCCACTCGGGCCATGTGGTGTTGATGATAGGGAAATAGAGCATATCGACCACCTTCCCCGTCATGAACGAGGAATATCCGCTGCCGAAAGGCACGAGTTCCGACACCGTGTAGGGTGTTGACTCGTCGAAAATCAGTCCGTAGAACATTCCGTCTATCATGTTGCCTATGGCTCCTGCCACCACCATGACGAGACACACTATATATCCCCAGCGCGCCTTTTCCTTTATCTCACGCACGAGATAGACCGACAGCACTCCGATGAGCAGGACTCGCATCAGGGAGAGCAGCAGTTTGCTGCCTATCTCCATGCCGTAAGCCATTCCGTTGTTCTCGATAAAGAGGATCTTGAACCAACTGAATATCTCTATACTCTCGTGTATTGTCATGTTTGTCTTCACAAGAATCTTCGACACTTGGTCAGCCAAGAGAATGAAGACGAGAAGCAGCACCGCCACGTTGCCACGCGACAGTTTCCTCATAGGGCAGCTCATCGGCGACTCTGTTTTGACTCCACGCTGAGAGTGGCATGTGGAACAGCCTTCAGGCGCTCCTTTGGTATGAGTTTGCCTGTTATGCGGTCGATGCCGTAGGTCTTGTTCTTTATTCTTACCAGGGCGGCCTCAAGTCCTTGGATGAACTTCTGCTGGCGTCCTGCCAACTGTATGAGTTCTTCCTTCGACTGCGTTGCGCTGCCTTCCTCCAGCACCTTGTATGTCGGCGAGGTGTCGTCCACGTCGTTGCCGTTCTTGTTCATCAAGGTGTCCATCATCTCTTCGTAGTCTCGCTTTGCGAGCCTTAACTTTTCGTCTATTATAGCCTTGAACTCCTCAAGTTCCTCGTCGCTATAGCGTGTCTTTTCAGTCATAATTCGCAATATTTTAGAGGTTCTTATAGTTTTTCTATTTTGATGTTTAGCTTCATCTCGTCGATGTCGAGCTCCACGCCGTCGTTGTCGCCGAGCTCAATGCTGTCTGCCAGCACTTGCTCCTTCACGTAGTCGGCGAAGTCGCCCATCGACTTCTCTATTGCCTCAAGGCGTGTTATTACCACGCTGATGTGGTCTGTAATCTCCAGTCCGCTTTCCTTTCTGAGGTTCTGAATTCGGTTGATGAGCTCTCGTGCCACACCCTCGTTGCGCAACTCGTCGGTGAGTTCCACCTCAAGAGCCACGGTGAGGTTGCCCTCGTTGGTGACGAGCCATCCTGGGATGTCCTCGCTGATTATCTCCACGTCGGCAGCCTCTATGGTTACTTTCTGTCCGTCGATGTCGAGTTCCGTCTGTCCGTTGTTCTCCAGAGCGGCAATCTGATCTTGGTCGAAGGCGGCAGTGGCGGCAGCTATGGCTTTCATCATCTTGCCAAACTTCTTTCCCATCGTCCTGAAGTTACACTTCACCTTTTTAACGAGAATACCCTGACCCTCAACGAATTTCAGCTCCTTTACGTTCACCTCGTTCATTATCAGTTCCTTCACTGCCTCAATGTGCTTGCGCTGCTCGTCGTCGACGGCAGGAATCATTATCGCCTGCAGTGGCTGACGCACCTTTATGCTCACCTTCCTGCGCAGTGCCAATACCATGGATGTTATCTTCTGTGCCATTGCCATGCGCTGCTCAAGGTCGGTGTCTATCATGCTCTCGTCTGCCTCGGGGAACTTGGCGAGATGTACGGAGCATGCGTTGTCGCTGCCAGTGACTTGCGTGAGGTCGAGGAAGAGGCGGTCGGCATAGAATGGGGCGAAAGGAGCCAGCAGTCTTGCCACTGTCTCAAGACAGGTGTAGAGTGTTTGGTAAGCCGACAGCTTGTCCTGACTCATCTCCTTGCCCCAGAAGCGTTTGCGGTTGAGACGGACATACCAGTTGCTGAGGTCGTCGTTGATGAACGACTCTATCAGTCTTCCGGCGCGTGTCGGGTCGTAGTTCTGC
This sequence comes from uncultured Prevotella sp., assembly GCA_945637645.1. Classification (GTDB taxonomy): domain Bacteria; phylum Bacteroidota; class Bacteroidia; order Bacteroidales; family Bacteroidaceae; genus Prevotella. Next base: position 10,943 of record CALZDK010000001.1, on the reverse strand, counting down.
ATCTCACGGTCCACACCCTTTATGAGCGAGTGTAGCACGGAGAGAATCCAGCGGTCAATCTCCGGACGTTCTGCCACAGGCACGTCTTGCTGCGAGTAGTCGAAGCCATCGACGTTGGCGTAGAGGCTGAAGAACGAGTATGTATTATATAATGTGCCGAAGAACTTGCGGCGCACCTCATCCACTCCCTCCGGGTCGTATTTGAGGTTGTCCCAAGGCTCTGAGTTTGTCATCATGTAGAAGCGCACCGGGTCGGCACCGTATTTCTCTATCTGGTCGAAAGGATTCACCACGTTGCCCACATGTTTCGACATCTTGTTGCCCTTTGCGTCAAGCACCAGTCCCGACGAGATTACGTTTTTGAAGGCAACTGAATCGAACACCATTGTTGCTATGGCGTGGAGCGTGAAGAACCAACCTCGCGTCTGGTCAACGCCCTCGTTGATGAAGTCGGCGGGGAATGCCTTTCGCTCGTCGATAAGATCACGGTTCTCAAAAGGATAGTGAATCTGTGCGTATGGCATTGAACCAGAGTCGAACCACACGTCGATGAGGTCTGTCTCGCGCTTCATAGCCTTTCCCGTTGGGCTCACCAATACAATGTTGTCAACGTATGGGCGGTGGAGGTCTATCTTGTCGTAGTTCTCCTGCGAGTAGTCACCTGGCACGAAACCGTTGTCTTTCAGCGGGTTGCTTGCCATCAGACCTGCCTTCACAGACTTCTCTATCTCGTCGAAGAGTTCCTGTAGGCTTCCGATGCAGATTTCCTCGCCGTCCTCGTCGCGCCATATTGGCAGCGGTGTGCCCCAATAGCGTGAGCGAGAGAGGTTCCAGTCGTTGAGGTTGTCGAGCCAGTTGCCGAAGCGTCCTGTTCCGGTGGATTCCGGTTGCCAGTTTATCGTTTTGTTCAGCTCCGACATACGCTCCTTTTTCGCCGTGGATCGAATGAACCACGAGTCGAGCGGATAGTAGAGCACAGGCTTGTCCGTTCGCCAGCAGTGCGGATAGTTGTGAACGTGCTTCTCTATCTTCAGCGCCGTTCCTTCCTGCTTCATCTCCATGCAGATCTCAATGTTGAGGTCCTCTGCCTTTGCCGCAGCCTTCTCGTCGTACTTTCCGTCGATGTTGAACTCTGGCTTGTAGGCGTTCTTCACATAGTCGCCCTCATGTTTTCCGTAGGCTTCCTTATCCACGCAGGCTGCCACGAAGTTGCTGTCGAGTTCCGTTGTGAGGTAGTATTTTCCCTGCAGGTCAACCATTGGTCGTGTCTCGCCCTTCTTGCTGATGAGGAAGAGCGACGGAATCTCTGCATCCTTCGCCACCTTTGCGTCATCGGCACCGAAGGTAGGCGCAATGTGTACTATTCCCGTACCGTCGTCGGTGGTGACATAGTCTCCAGGTATTACTCGGAACGCCTGTTCCTCCATCTCCACGAAGCGGTCTTTGCCGTTTTCGGCGTCGAACACCTTTTCGGGGTGCTGCTCCGCATACCTCTTTATATATTCGGCTGCCTGAGGCTCCAGTTTCATGCATGGCTTCACCCAAGGCATGAGCTGCTTGTAGCCCATTCCCACGAGTTCCGAACCCTTGTAGCGTGCCACAATCTCGTATGGCACCACCTTGTCGCCGTGTTTGTAGTCGGCGAGAGGCAGTTCTGCTCCCTCAGGCTTCAGATAAGCGGCGAGTCTGTCCTCAGCCACAATTATCATTATCTTCTCGTCGGTGTAGGCATTGTAGGTCTTCACCACGCAGTAGGTGTAGCTTGGTCCCACGCAGAGAGCGGTGTTAGAAGGCAGTGTCCATGGTGTTGTTGTCCATGCGGCGAAATATGCCTTTCCCCATTCGCCCCACTCCGCCTTAGGTTCCGTGAGCTCGAAGAGGGCTGTGGCTGTGGTGTCCTTCACGTCGCGGTAGCAACCAGGCTGGTTCAGCTCGTGCGACGAGAGTCCTGTTCCCGCTCCTGGGGAGTAAGGCTGAATGGTGTAGCCCTTGTAGAGCAAGCCCTTGTCGTAGAGTTGTCTGAGCAGCCACCAAAGAGTCTCTATGTACTTGTTGTCGTAGGTGATGTAAGGGTGGTCGAGGTCAACGAAATAGCCCATCTCCTCTGTCAGCTGTCGCCACTCTGCTGTGAATTTCATCACGTTTTCACGGCAGCGGTGGTTGTAGTCCTCCACAGAGATGTATTTGTCCGACTCATGGTTGTCGATGTCTGCCTTGGTTATTCCAAGTTCCTTCTCCACACCGAGCTCCACGGGCAGTCCGTGTGTGTCCCATCCTGCCTTTCGCTTCACCTGATAGCCCTTCATCGTCTTGTATCTGTTGAAGGTGTCCTTTATGGCGCGTGCGAGCACATGGTGTATTCCCGGGTGTCCGTTTGCCGAGGGAGGTCCCTCGAAGAACACAAACTGCGGACAACCTTCACGTTCGTCTATCGTCTTGTGGAACACATCGTTACGGTTCCATGCCTCAAGTATGTCCTTGTTTACTTGAGTCAAGTTTAAACCATTATGTTCGGCAAATTTATTAGCCATGTTTCTATTTCGTATTTAATTGTTTATTTTTTTTAGTTTGCAAAGGTACTAAGAATTTCCGATACCACAAAATAAAATAATATTTTTTAAGGTACAAATCCTTTTTCTCCAACTGACCAACAAAATTTCATCAACTGTCCAGCAATATTTCCTCATCTTTCCAACAAAATCTCTCCGACTGCCACAAAGAAGCGTATTATCAAAAAAAATCTTAATTATCGCCTGATATACGCCGTTTTTCAGATAAATAGTGTAACTTTGCACAGTTTTGGACTAAAAATCTTGATTTATGAATCTTTAAACAACTGACATTGATATGAAAAAGAAACTCACTAAGGTGCTCGTACTCGGATCGGGCGCATTGAAAATCGGACAGGCTGGCGAGTTCGACTACTCTGGCTCGCAGGCGTTGAAGGCTCTGCGCGACGAGGGCATCTCCTCCGTGCTCGTAAACCCAAACATCGCCACCATACAAACCTCGGAAGGCATTGCCGACAAGGTGTATTTCCTGCCTGTCAACACCCATTTCGTGACAGAGATAATACGCAAGGAGCGACCCGACGGCATACTGCTCGCCTTTGGCGGACAAACGGCGCTCAACTGCGGTACGGAACTCTACACCAACGGCACGCTGAGCGAGTTTGGCGTTGAGGTGCTCGGCACTTCCGTGGAGGCTATAATGAACACCGAGGACCGCGACCTCTTTGTGCGCAAGCTCGACGAGAAGAACCTGAAGACTCCTGTCAGTCAGGCAGTGGAGAACATGGACGACGCGTTGGCTGCAGCACACCGCATAGGCTTCCCTATAATGATTCGCTCGGCCTACGCCCTCGGCGGACTCGGATCGGGCATCTGCCGCGACGAGGAACAGTTTAAGGAACTGGCAGGAAGCGCCTTCACCTTCGCTCCGCAAATACTCGTGGAGGAGTCGCTCAAAGGTTGGAAAGAGATTGAGTTTGAGGTTATTCGCGATGCCAACGACCATTGCTTCACCGTTGCCTCGATGGAGAATTTCGACCCTCTCGGCATCCATACGGGAGAATCAATAGTGGTGGCTCCAACATGCTCGCTCACCGACGAACAGGTGAAGATGCTGCAGGAGATTTCCATCGACTGCGTTCGCCATCTCGGCATCGTGGGCGAGTGTAACATCCAGTTCGCCTTCAACGCACAGACCAACGACTACCGCATCATTGAGGTTAACGCACGACTCAGCCGCTCCTCTGCCCTCGCCTCCAAGGCAACAGGCTATCCGTTGGCATTCGTGGCTGCTAAGATAGCATTAGGCTACACCCTCGACCAGATAGGCGAAATGGGGACACCTAACTCTGCCTACGTGGCACCACAGCTCGACTACATGATATGCAAGATTCCACGTTGGGACCTCACCAAGTTTGCAGGCGTGAGCCGACTCATCGGTTCTTCCATGAAGTCTGTGGGAGAGATAATGGCTATCGGACGTTCATTCGAGGAAATGATACAAAAGGGACTCAGAATGATTGGACAGGGAATGCACGGATTCGTGGGCAACGACCACACACGCTTCGACGACCTCGAAAACGAGCTGCAGAATCCCACCGACCTCCGCATCTTCGCAATAGCACAGGCTCTCGAAGAGGGCTACACCATTGAGCGCATTGAGGAACTGACAAAGATTGACGTGTGGTTCTTAGAGCGACTGAAACACATCGTGGACCTCAAACACGAGCTGCAGAAATACGACAACCTCGACGAACTGCCCGACGAGCTGCTCAAAGAGGCGAAAATCGCAGGATTCTCCGACTTCCAGATAAGCCGCTTCGTGCTAAAGCCAAAATCAGGCAACATGGAGAAGGAGAACGCACAGGTGAGACGCCACCGCAAAGCAAAGGGAATAGTGCCTGCCGTGAAGCGCATCAACACCGTGGCAAGCGAACATCCAGAGCTCACCAACTATCTCTACATGACCTACGCCGTGGAGGATTCAGACATCGACTTCTACAAGAACCAAAAGTCTGTAGTTGTGCTTGGATCAGGAGCTTATCGAATCGGTTCGTCGGTGGAATTCGACTGGTGTTCGGTGAACGCCGTAAACACCGCACGAAAGCTCGGCTACAAGTCGATAATGATAAACTACAACCCCGAGACCGTATCTACCGACTACGACATGTGCGACCGCCTCTATTTCGACGAGCTCTCGTTAGAGCGTGTTCTCGACATCATCGACCTTGAGCAGCCGCGAGGAGTGATCATAAGCATGGGCGGACAGATACCAAACAACCTCGCCATGCGTCTCCACAACTACGGAGTGCCCATCCTCGGCACATCGCCCACCGACATCGACCGCGCCGAAAACCGCGACAAGTTCTCTGCCATGCTCGACCGCCTCGGCATCGACCAGCCAGCGTGGCGAGCCCTCACCTCCTTCGACGACATCAAGGAGTTTGTTGCACAGGTGGGCTTCCCCGTGCTCGTGCGTCCGTCATACGTGCTCTCCGGAGCAGCCATGAACGTCTGCTACAGCTACGACGAACTGGAGCGCTTCCTGCAGATGGCAACAGAGGTGAGCAAAGACTTCCCTGTGGTCGTTTCGCAGTTTATGCAAGACACCAAGGAGATAGAGTTCGACGCCGTGGCAGACAAGGGTGAGGTGATAGAGTATGCCATTTCCGAGCACATAGAGTATGCCGGAGTGCACTCAGGCGACGCCACCATGGTCTTCCCCGCTCAAAACATCTATTTCTCCACCATACGCCGCATAAAGAAAATATCGCGACGCATAGCCAAGGAGCTAAACATCAGCGGACCGTTCAACATTCAGTATCTTGCCAAGGGCAGCGACATCAAGGTCATCGAGTGCAACCTCCGCGCCTCGCGTTCCTTCCCCTTCGTGAGCAAGATTCTAAAGCGCAACCTCATCGACACCGCCACACGCATCATGCTCGACGCACCATACGAGCGTCCTTCAAAGAGCGAGTTCGACATCGACCGCATAGGCGTCAAGGCGTCGCAGTTCTCATTCGCCCGTCTGCAGAATGCCGACCCCGTGCTCGGAGTGGACATGAGCTCCACAGGAGAAGTGGGATGTCTCGGCGACGACTTCAACGAGGCTCTCCTCAACGCCATGATAGCCACAGGCTACAACATTCCGCGCCGCAACATCCTCGTCTCCTCAGGCGGACTGAAAGGCAAGGTGGACCTCCTCGAACCAATCACACGGTTGGCAAAGGCTGGCTACAACATCTTCGCAACAGAGGGAACGGCAAAGTTCCTTCAGGAGAACGGAGTGAAATCCACAGCAGTGTCATGGCCCGACGAGGACGGCGACAACAAGGTGATGGACATGATTGCCAACCACAAGTTCGACCTCATCATCAACGTGCCGAAAAACCAGACAAAGCGCGAGTTGACCAACGGCTACCGCATACGCCGTGGAGCCATCGACCACAACATTCCGCTCATGACCAACGTCCGCCTCGCCAAGGCATTCATAGAGGCGTTCTGCTCAATGTCGCTCGACGACATAAAGATAAAGTCATGGCAGGAGTATAACGCATAGCCCCTGCAAGGCATGAAGCAAAAAAAGAGGTAGCTGCACGACTCCACCCCCGGAGCATTTCCCCCGCAGCTGCCTCTTTTCTCTTGTCTTCACCCTCTTTACCCATCTTTTTTCATTATTAAACGAAAAAAAACGGAGAAAAGTTTGGTGGAACGAAAAAAAAGCAGTACCTTTGCACCCGCAAATGAGCAATGGTACCTTGGCCGATCGGTTAGGTAACGGTCTGCAAAACCGTGTAGAGCAGTTCGACTCTGCTAGGTACCTCAAAGCGAAAACCGCAAGTTCCACTCAAATAAGGGCTTGCGGTTTTCTCGTTTCCCCTCCCCCACTGCTCACGAGTGTCGGCGGAGCTGGGCTATACCAATTTGAACTAAGAGGGATAAGTCCAGCCCTTTGGACTGCTCACCTCTATACTCACCTTCTCGCCGTAGTCCATTGCCTCCTCTATGATATTGAACAGAAGATTAAAAATCTTGCGCGACTCTTCCAACAGAGGGTTGTCAGCCGGATGACCTTCAGCAGAAGGAGCAAGCCTGCCCACAAGTATCTCGCCCCTTGTCTGTCTCACGTTCTTCCCCGTACGCAACACAATGTTCCTGAACTCAGGCACTCCTACGAGTGTTGGCATCTTGCGTTTGTAGGTCTTCGAGTCGCGCAACGTGACCCGGTAAGTGCCTTCGGCTATTGCCGTCAGTCCTGCAATGCGTTCCTCACGTTTCTGGCCAATCAGAGGCTTGTCTTCCCAAGCTATGGCACGAGGCTCAATGGTGTCGGCAAGCGTTGTCCACAGCCCACCGTTAAGGTGGGGCTTAAGTGTGGACAATGCTATGTATTCACTCTCGTATTTCCCGCTAAGAATCACCTGCAGACAGCCTACGGTGAAGTTCTCTCTCAGGTAGATGCGCCTTAAAAGTATCTTCATTGGTCTGTCAGTTTTGTATCAGTTACTATGTTACATTTACTTTCCTCAGGTTCCAACTTTCGATAGACACCACGCCCGACGCGTTCCAGTTTCCCGTTTTTGCAGTAACGGCTCAGCAGCATCCTCACCTCAGGACTCTGACCTTCCTTCTCTCGCATTTCCTTGAACTGCTTTATGGTGAACACCATTGGCATCTTGTTGAGCAAAGGCTCGGCGGTCTTGCGTGAGTCAAGGCGTTCGGCAAGCAACTCGTTGGCGTGGGCAATGTTGTTTTGCACTCTGTGACCGAAGATGCGGCACATGGAGTAGTGGGCTGTCTCGCCCACCCATCGGCAGAAATCCACAATCTCCTTTGTCTCTTCCCCATAGAGGGCAACAAGCGGTATGGCAGCCCTGAGCATAATCTCGCCGCAGCGGTGGGAGAGGTCGGCTTCTGCCTCAGAAAGAAGTCCGTCGTTGTAGCGTTCCTCCAATTCGTCAAACCATTGTCCTATTGCCCGGTTTGTCATCGGTGTGTCAAGCAGCTGCGTACCTTCTCCCAAGGCAAGGTCTTTCTGGTAGAGCTTGATGATGAGTTGGTCGCGCTCCTTCTTCTCTTCCTCCGACAGGTAATTCTGGCGTGGCGGACGAAAAGCACGCTTTGTCTTTGGAACCAATACCGGAATGCAGCGCTGCATCAGTCCTCCCTCACAGTTGTTGTCGCTGAACATGCGCTCCAGCATTGCCTTCGGCGTTCCTGCCATGAGCAAAGAGATGCTCATCTGTGTGTAGGTGTTACAAGTGGAGTCGCTCATATAGTACTGCCGCTGCACATCCATGTCCCAGCCTTTTCTTAAGAGCACACTGATGTCGGAATAGGCAGCGCGCGCGGAACTCGACAGTCCGTCAACCTCCGAAAAATGTCCAAGCAACATTCCGTTGGGTCCGAGATTGGTCTGAAGCTCCAGTATCGACGACTTCGACGTTGTCTCAAACAGGCGCAGTTTGGGGTGATATTTTGGCGGACGCTCCTTGGCGTTTGCCTTCTTGTCGCGCAGCTCGGCGTTCTCCTTCACTTTCTGCCATTCCTGTTCGTCGTTTTGTTGCAACGTATAGCTCACCATCTCGTTGTATAGTGCGGTGCAGTTGCCTTTTCCTGATCCGCTGGAACCAATCACAGCCACATACTGCTGAGGTCCTATTACCCTTCCGTTCAAGTAGGTGGCACGGAAACGGCTGGCGTGGGCAGACAACACAGGCAATGCCGAAAGCATCAGCATCTCACGGAAACGTGGGTCGTAGTTTCCCGCAAGCAGCTTCATCAGCCGCGGTATCTTATTTGGCAGCTTGGGCGGTTGCCATCCGGCTGTCAGTTCTTTCAGTTCCTTGTCGTCTTCGTTTTCCTCACAGTTTGCCATATTCTGCGCCGTGGCGTTGATGTTGCGCAGAGTAACGGGCATAAAACCCTTGTCGGCAGTGTATTTCTCGTAGAAATAGTCTATCAGTTTCCTGCAGTCCGCCGTCTCGCCATAGTTCCTCAGCCGCTCCTTAACCACGGCAAGGAGTTGCTCCTTGCTCATGAGCTTTGGCAGACCCACCGAAAGCACCGCCATAAGGTTGTTGTGCCAGTTGTGATCGCCCCAAACGTCCAGTTTGTCGGCATTTAGTCCTGCAGCCTCCACGCAGAGGTCGAAGGCTTTCAGCGACGCTTTCGAAGCATAGACAGGAGCAGTCTTCTCACTGCGGGTTTCCTCGTGCGATGCAGGTGCAACTTCGTGCGATGGAGCAGTTCCCTCGTGCGATGCGGCAGCCTCTTCCAGCGAAAAGATTTCGTCGTCCAGGAACACCAACTTATCGGCAGGCGTATAAAACACCCTCGTAATGTCCTTGGCATTCTTGTCGTAAGCCACTCCGAGCAACTTGGATGCCCATTTCAGGTTCTCCTCCTGCGAGAGCTCAAGACGGCGGCGAAACACCACGTGCAGACCCTTCGTTGCCGATCGTTCCAGCATCATCAGCCCAAGCTCATCCTTAATCTCAAGGGCATGGTCTATGATGGTCTGAATGTTCTCCACCGACGTTTGCTCACCATTGAGAGAGTCGGAGGGTGCTAAATCCACGTCCATACCCACCGTAGTGGACATTCTCTTGCTGCCTTTCAGCGAACCGTCGTCGTTTGGCAGACAAGAGTAATTCATCTGCACCATACGGCTCTTCTCCGCCATTCTGTTCTCGTCGCTGTCGCGCAGAGCCACATACTCCTCACGGTTAAGGATCGGATGCATCATCTTGCATCCGTCCTTAATATAAATATTGTGTACACTCATATTCCTTTAGCGTTTAAGTTGATACTCACGTATTGCCTTGGCAGCCTCAACTGCCTCGGACAGAATAGTCTCGTTGATGTTCACGCCTTCGGTCTTAAACACTTTCAGCGTGAGCTGAATTGCACCGTCGCGCGTTTCGGAAGCTCTGCCGTGTGCCAACTTCTTTATCAGTTTCGAGTTTGCCCTGATTCTCGGATGAGGCACAAAGTCAAACGTTCCGTCGGTCATCTGCTGTGCAGTGCCGTAGCTGCGGAAGCGCGGCACAAGTCCGGGCACAGGATCGTCGGGAGCGAACGAAAACAAGTTGACACTCTCGTTGATGAAGGCGCAGCCCTGAAGGCTCACCTCCTTTGCAAAAATTGAATTTTCTTGTTTCATTTTTCTTGAATGTTTGCGAGTGTCAGAGAGCGTCTTGAAAAGAGTATGGCCATTTTTTTCACGTGAACTCTCTCCGCGTAGCCCGCCGTCACTCAAGATTAATTAAAACAATTTTTCCTCCTTCTCATTGGTTTCCACCTCGGCAGCCACAGGCTCAATCTTCCAGCAGCGCAGCTCCTGGGCAAAGCAGTCTCTGCCGTCGCGGGTCTTGAACTGTCTTACGTTTGCCGACCACCAAGCCTTCACCACCATGCCCACCTTCACTTCGGCAAGCATGTCCACAGCGTTTCCGCTGAAGCGGAGCAGCAGCCGGTCGGGATACTGCACGTTCTCTGTTGACTCCACAATGATGTCCTGCGACCTCCAAGGTCCTCTCTCGCTCTCACCCTGCTGCACTGGCAGCATGTCGGTGACTTTGAAATTTCTGTCTGTCATTTCTTTCTTTTTTTTGTTCGATGCAAAGTTAAGGCGATTCCGTGAGCAGTGAAATAGTTAGTGAAATACACCCCCGTCATCTTTTCACTACTCACTAAAACCAGAACTGTTACCCGTCATTGCCAACAGTATCAGCCGCATCTTTCGCAGAAGGTCATTATCTCCTTCGCCGCCCATCCGCACGCATTGCTCGTACTTCTTATTAACAAGGTCTACGAACAGAGACCGATAGTATTCGGCTGTGTATTGCTTCACAGGCTTACCATCCCTTATGCGCCTTAGCGTAGGGTAGTTCACGCCACGGCCCATTCCTACGAGCTGGCTATGCGTATAGCCGAGTCCCATCACCACTTTGTAGGCAATCTCAAGAGCCGATGGCTCTTTCTTTTCTTTTGCTTCCATGTTTGTTCTTTTCACAGAACAAAACAGAAGCTCCGGAGCTGTCCCCGCCTCACGGCTCTTATGCGCGCTCGCCGTGAAGGTGAGGTTGTTTGTCTGTCGGCCGTTCCTTAATCGACCGGTTTTAAATTGTTATACACTATATAATAGTCATCCAACGTCGAGTTGGTTTCTATTTCTACCATTTTTTTTTCTGAAGGTTTATTAATGCCTTCTACAATACAGGTCAAAATTGGTTTTGAGGTATCTTTTTGTTTTTAATCAAAAATCCCCCGAAACAACCATACTGCTGATTTCGCCTGCAAATCTATTCATATTATTTCGTGTAAACGGAAAATCTCAGTTTACTATAGAAAAAAATGCTTTAAAAAAAGTAATGTATTTAAGTTTCGGAAGTGCCGTAACCTCCCGATTGTAGGGGCGGACCCATGTGT